>JASHQW010000178.1 GCA_030038875.1 Gammaproteobacteria bacterium
GATCTCGACATCGACAACATGAGGAAGGTTGCGGAGATCATGGGCTTCAAGCCGGGCGACATCAAAGTCCTCTTCAACGAGCAAGCCACCTACGCCAACGTCCGCCAAGCGCTCGGCAGCTGGGTCAAGGAAGGAGTCGAGCCGCAGGATCACGTGCTCATCTATTTCAGCGGTCACGGCACGCGCGTACCGGACCCCTCCCCAGGCAACGTCGGCGGCGTGGATGACGCGCTCGTCCTGCACGACGTGGAGCGTGCCACCGTCCAGGGGCACGCGACCCTCAAGAACGTGCTCATCGGCCACGAATTCGGCGCCGCGCTCGCCGCCATCCCGAGCCGCAACGTGCTGGTGCTGGTCGATGCCTGTCACAGCGGCACGGCGACCCGCACCCTGTCGCTCGGCAACGAGCGCCTCGGCGTCGGCTCGGGCGTCATGAAGTTCTTTTCCTATCCCGGCATGCCGACCGGGCACACCCGGGCGCTGAAGATGCACTCCGGGGACGAGAACTATGCGGCACTGTCCGCGGCGCGCGATGACGAATTTGCCGTCGGCACCGAGCAGGGCGGACTCTTCACCCTCGGTGTGGTGGATGCAATCCAGACGGCGTCGCGCGACGCCAAGCATCCGACGGTCGCCGACCTGCGCACGGCGGCAACCACCTACATCGCCGCACACACCGACGAGCAATCCCGTCACCACCCGGTGGCCGACGGCAATGACCAGCTGATCCGCGGCGAGCTGGCGCTCATCCCGCTGCGCGACGGGCAGGGACCCACCTGGCAGGCGCTGGCGGCGCTCGCGGCGAAGGCCGATCCGCTGTCGGTCTCGGGCACCGGGCACACGGTACGGCTCGGTCAGGAGATCACCCTCGAGGTGGCGGTACCACGGCCCGGCTATCTCAATGTGATCGCGGTCGACAGCCAGGACCGTGCCACGGTGCTCTATCCGAACAAGTTCGCCACCGTGAACGACGTCAAGGCCGGTCCGTTCAGGTTTCCGACTGCCGAGATGAACTTCATCGTGCGTGCCGCGGAGCCCACGGGCCCCTCCCTGGTCGTAGCCTTCCTCACCGATAAGAAGGTGAATCTGCTCGAGCTGGGAGTCGAGGGCCGGGATGCCGCGGGCCGCATGGAGCAGACTTTCACCGAAGTGTCCGCGCGCGCGACGCGCGCCCTGACCATCGAGGCGCGGCAGAGCGGATTCGCAGCGGGTACGACCACGGTAACGGTGGAGCGGGCGGCGAACTGAGGGGGAGAGCGATGCGCACGAAGATCCCGTTACTCGTGATGGGGGCGATGGCGTGGGTTGCGGCCGCGATCGCGAGCGCTGCGGCCGGCGGCGGCTTCGAGCTGCTGTCGGAGAAGGAGTATCGCTCGGAGCTGACGGCGCGCTCACTGCCCGGTGCCGCCCTCGTCCCCCGCGCCGCCGATCTCAATGCCCCGAGCATCACGGTGGTGACACCCGACAGTCACGCGCCCATCCAGCCGCCCGTGGACATCGAGCTGCGCTTCAAGCCGGCCGCGGGCGCCAGTGTCAACATCGGGTCTCTCAAGATCCTGTACGGGTTCCTGAAGCTCGACATCACGCAACGGATCCTGCAGGCCCCCGGAGTGCAGGTGACGGCATCAGGCCTGACGGCCAAAGGCGCGCGCCTGCCGAGCGGCAGTCACAAGCTCCTCATCGAGGTCTCCGACAACCTGGGGCGGGCCGGCAGCCAGCTCCTGGAGTTCACGGTCAAGTAGCTCCTGCGGGCCATGTCTGCGCTGAGGTCGATCGCTGCCCTGTCGCTCACGCTGGCCACACCGTGGCCGGCGGGGCCAGCCGACGCTGCCGAGCGCGTGCCGGTCGCGTTTCCTCCGGCGCGGACGCTCCTGGTGCTGATTCCCGGCGCAGACGCCACTCAAGCCCTGTCCGAGCACCAGCCCGCGGGAATCGATGCGGGCAGCGCAGCGGAACGTGAGCTGCTGCGCGACTGCGCCAACGGCGAGACGCAGCGACCCCAGGCGACCAAAGGATTTTTCCTGACTTTCGCCACCCAAAGCTGGCGCGTGCTGCTGCACCCGCTCGCCGTGGCCGTTCAGGAGGAGCTGCATAAGTACGCGCAGGTATCAGCCGCCAGCGCGAGTGGCGATTACTTCCGTGCGAGCGATGCCGCCACCGCTACTGCAGCGCCCCTGGCGAGTCGCATCAGCTGCCTGCGCTTTACGCGCTTCGCCACCTCCGGCGCCGACAGCGACCAGGTCGCGCTCGACTTCGTCGCGAGCGTGCGGCTCGATACGCCGGGCGACGCCATTCGGCTGCGCCCGCTGCGCCTCTTCATCAGCCACGTTGCGGCCAAGAGTGCCGACGGGCACTACTCGGTGGCGGTTTCCGTCAAGGCCGATGCGGTGTGGCGCGATGAGTTCGCCGGGCACCAGGGACAGGTCTTCGAGCAGACCGTGGCGACCGAGAGCCTCGACCTCGAGGGCCCCTCGTTCCTCAAGTACTACCCGACGGACGTCGACAGCGGCACCCGCGTGCCGATCGTGCCGATCTCCTTCGGCACCGACCGCAGCCACGACTTCGGGCGCGTCGAGTTCGGCGTCAGCGTCGCCGAGCTCGGCACGGCACCCGCCACACTGAGACTGCTTGCCGACATGCTACCCGACCCGAATGAGAACCTTGGCAAGGTGCTGATTGCGGCCGCGTGCGCGGGCGCCGGGCTCCCATGAGTCGCGCGGCACGGTGACCACGATGACGATGCGCGTCTTTCGGCAACCCTCTCTGGCAATGCTCGCAGCGGCCTTGTGCCTCTGTGCCTGCAACGCGCGCAACCCCGGCTCCGCGACCGAGTCCGCCGCCCCCGACAGCCGCTCGATGACGGCGCCGGCAGGGGAGGCCCATCGCTTTGCGCTCGTGATCGGCAACGATAACTACCAGAGCGTCACCCCGCTGCACAACGCGCGTGCCGACGCCAAAGCGGTCGCCGCGGCATTGCGCAGCGTCGGGTTCAAGGTGACCCTCGAGCAGGACGTGACGCTCGAGAAGCTCAAGTCGGCGCTGCGCGCGTTCAAGTCGCAGATCTCCGGCGGCGATGTCGCCGTCTTCTATTTCTCAGGTCACGGCGTGCAGTTCGATGGCACCAACTACCTCATTCCGATCGATCTCGTGCCGCAGAACCAGGAGCAGGTCGTGGACGATGCGGTAGCGTTGCAGCGCGTGCTCAATGACCTGCACGACCAGAAGGCGCGCTTCGCGCTCGCGATCGTGGATGCCTGCCGTGACAACCCCTTCAAGGGCAGCGGGCGCGCGATCGGGGGACGCGGACTCGCGCCGGTGACGGCCGCGTCCGGTCAGATGGTCATGTACTCGGCGGGCGCCGGCCAGGAGGCGCTCGATCGGCTGGGCGACAGCGACACGGATCCCAACGGTGTATTCACCCGCGTTCTGATCAAAGAGATCAGCAAACCAGGGGTGTCGGCCGGCCAGGTCCTGAAGCATGTCCAGATGCAGGTCGTGGAGCTCGCCGATCAGGTCCACCACGAGCAGGTTCCGGCGCTCTACGATCAGTCGCTCGGCGAGTTCTATTTCGTACCGCCCCAGGCGAGCGCGGCGGCGGTCGCTCCGTCCCCCCCGCCTGCCGCGCCGAGCGCGGCGGGCGACGCCATCCACGTGCAGAGCTCCGACGAGCTCGAGCAGTCGTTCTGGAATCGCATCAAGGACAGCACCGACCCGGCGGACTTCAAGGACTACACCAAACAGTACCCGAGCGGTGCCCACATCGGTGAGGCGCAGCTGATGCTGCGCAGACTGGACCGCAGCGCCCACAGGCGCGAAGCGGTTGCGGCCCCGGCCGTGGCTTCCGCTTCACCGCCGGCCGCAGCTCCGGCGGAAGGAGCCGCGCTGCCGGTGCAACCGGTGTCGATGAATGCTCCGGTGCGTCGTGGTTTCAGCGTCACACCCGGTACGTTCGCCGCGTACGCCACGAGCACTCTCAACCCTGGCCAGACGCTGCGCGGCAAGATGGCGCTCGAGAAGAACGGGGATTTCCTGTACACCGGAATCAATGGGGTCAAGGTGCGCGGGAACCTGGACTTCTCCTCCCCCGACAGGGTCACCGGCACGGGCGTCGTCACACAGCCCAAGGTGCTCGGTGTGGCGCTGCTCCGGTATCCGGACGGCAGCACGAGCACCACCATGACGATCCGCGCGCAGGTCGTGGGGGGAAAGCTCCAGGGCCAGTATTCCGACCCGTTTGAGACCGGGACGCTCGGGGCCGACCTCAGCAACCCGCGTTAGGCCGCCACGCATATGCCACACAAACATCCGGCCCTGATCCGTCTCGGCTTGCTGGGCGCCGCGGTCCTCGCGATCGCAGCGTGCACCCACGTAGCCGATGTCCTGACCAACACGGGAACCGCATTGCGGCGTCACTCGGACGCGAGCAGCGGCGCGCCTTCCGGCTCGAGTGGTGTGAGCAAGGAGCAGGAGGCCATCAATGACGCAGTCAAAGCCTGGAAGGAGGACTGCAAGGCCAGTTATGCGACGCCTGAGCTGGATCCGATCCGTCACAAGGTGGAGTTGATGCGCGAGCCCGGCGACGACCCGTTGCCTTTCGAGATCGCCACCAACAACGAATTCCCGACGTCCGATGAAAGGCCGGTGATCGCCAAGTGGGCGGCGCTGCGCGACGAGTGCATCCGCCGCTGGGACCAGCTGCAGTTGATCCCAACGTCAGCGAACAGCGCGCAGACCGCGATGCTCAAGCAGTTGCGTGTCTTCATCCAGCAGGCTATCGGCGATCTCACGGAGCTGATCATCGGCCTCTATCAGCAGAAAGTGACCTACGCCGAGTTTGGCCGCAAGTCTTATGAAATGGGTAAAGCCATAGGGGAGTTCACGCTCGCGATCCAGCAAGCCGGGGCGAGCAGCAACAATGCGCAGCAACAACTTCAGGACGTAGGGGCGGCCGAGCAACAGTTCACCGACACGCTCGACGCCTTCTCGAAGTACGTCCGCACGGTCAGCGCCCGCAAGCCCAAGACCGTCCGCCTCAGCACCGCGGGCAGCTGAGTCCGGGCAGCGGCGCCCGCATGGGCGCGGGGCGTGTCCCGGACCCGGCGGTGCGCTGCGTTACTTCCCGGCCTGGTACTCGCCCTCGACGTCGCAGCTGATGCCGTCTCCGGCCGAAGCGCAGCTGAAAGTTCCCTTGCCGGTCGCGCCCTTGAGCTTGCCGGTGCCTCCGGCGACGGTGAAGGTACCCTTCGAGTGGGATGCCTTGCCGTCCTTGCTGGTCTCGCCGTCTCCCTGGTAGGGCAGGTAAACCTTGTCCCCGCCTTGCGTCGTGACGACGTGCACTCCGCGGAAATGGTTCTTCTGACCGCGCACGTCGGCGGTATGCGTCGCGACGCCGTCCTTGGTCTGATCGCCGCCGAAGTCGGCCGGCTTGGTCCACTCGCATTTCAACTGCTCCACGCCAAGCGAGTGTCCGTCGCGATCGCCGACCGGTAAGACCTGCTGCTTGTCGACCTTGCAGGCGCAGGTCCCGCTGAATTTCGTTTGCGCCAGGGCGCCCGCCGACCAGACGCAGGCGGCCGCTGACAGAGCAAGCAGGCAAAGAAGCTTAGGCATGGCAATCCCCTTTTGGAATTAGTTGTGGGAGCTGACTGAAGAACGTGCCGCAGACTATGCGCGCCGCCGGCCCGCGGGCAAGCTGCTGTGCGGCAAAGCCGCGCGCTTTGGCCCCGCTCAGCGCGCCGCGGCGACTCCGAGCTTCGCATCGAGGAAATCCGTGGTCGCCTGGTAGGCACGCATCCAGGAGGCATGACGCAGGAAGCCGTGGATCTCATCCGGCAGCACCAGCTCCTGATACTCGACGCCATGCTCGCGCAGTGCCTCGGCGAGGCGCACCGATTCCGAGAAGGCGACGTTGTGATCGTCATCGCCCTGGATGAGGAGTACCGGCGAGCGCCAGGTCGAGAGCGCCCCGATCGGAGAAGCCGCGAGCGCGGTGGCGAGCGCCGCGGGCGGCGCATCGGGCGGATAGAGCGGCAGGTTGTCGCGCTCGGTCGCCAGCGTATCGTGGTACCAGTCGTGCACGCCATGCAGATCGACGCCGGCCCTGAAGAGGTCGGAATTGCGCGCCAGGCCGAGCGCCGTCAGATAGCCTCCGTAGCTTCCGCCCCAGAGTCCGAGGCGCGCCGGATCGACGTCGCCACGGGCACGCAGCAAGTCCGCGGCCGCGAGGACGTCGTTGTACTCACTCGCTCCCGCGGCGCCGAGACCGTCCGCCTCGCGGAAGTCGAGACCGTAGCCGATGCCCGCGCGGTAGTTGAGCGCGAGCACGACGTAGCCGCGGCTGGCGAGGTACTGGTTCATCGCGTAGGCATTGCTGTAGTAGTGCATGTAGTGCCAGGCGGGCAGCATCTGCCGAATCGGCCCGCC
>JASHQW010000032.1 GCA_030038875.1 Gammaproteobacteria bacterium
CTCGACGCAGTTCGCCGATGGCGGCGAGTTCGGCATGGGTGCGGAGATCGGCATCTCCACCGACCGCGCCGCGGTCGGCTACATGCTGGCCGGCATGAGCGAGTACCTCGATTGTCTGGTGCCGCGCGGCGGCAGGACGCTCGTCGCGCGCGTGCAGCAGGAAGCGCGCGTGCCGGTGATCGGCCACCTGGAAGGCAACTGTCACGTCTACATCGATCGCGACGCGGACGTACGCATGGCGCGCACCATCGCGCTCAACGCCAAGATGCGCCGCACGGGTATCTGCGGCGCCGCCGAGACGCTCCTCGTCGACCGTGCCTGCGCCGCGACGCACCTCGCTCCCGTCGTGCGCGATCTGCTCGAGGCCGGCTGCGAGGTGCGCGGCGATGCGGCCGTGCAGCAGGTGGACCCGCGAGTGCGTCCCGCGAGCGAGGACGACTGGTACACCGAGTATCTCGACGCCATCATTGCCGCGCGCGTGGTCGACGGCGTCGATGCCGCCATCGCCCACATCGCCCGTTACGGCTCGGCGCATACCGAATCGATCGTCACCGAGAATCCTGCGACCGCCGAGCGCTTCCTCAAGCGTGTCGACAGCGCCATCGTGCTGCACAACGCCTCGACGCAGTTCGCCGATGGCGGCGAGTTCGGCATGGGTGCGGAGATCGGCATCTCCACCGACCGCTTTCACGCGCGCGGTCCGGTCGGGGTGGAGCAGCTCACCAGCTACAAGTACGTGGTGCGCGGCGCGGGTCAGATCCGTCCTTAGTCTGAATTCAAGTGCTGGCGCCGGGCTGGCCGTGCTCGTGCTCGTGGGGCGCGGCGGCGCAGCGCTCGCAGTTCACCCAGCCCGAATCGCCGTTGAGGTAGTGCTCCTTCTTCCAGATCGGCAGCCGGTGCTTGATCTCGTCGATGATGTAGCGGCAGGCGCGGAAGGCCTCGTCCCGGTGCGGCGCGCTGACGCCCACCCACACGGCGAGCTCGCCGACGCGCAGGTCGCCGACGCGGTGCGCACCGGCCGCGTGCCTGACACCGAAGCGTGCCACGGCCTCGGCGATGATGCGTTCGGCTTCGCGCACCGCGAGCGGCTCGTAGGCCTCGTACTCGAGATGGCGCACGCGCTGTCCCTCATTGTGATCTCGCACCCAGCCTTCGAATGCCGCATAGCCGCCGCACGCCGGGTCGGCGAGCGCAGCACGCAGTGCGGCGACGTCGATCGGGGCGCGCACCAGGCCAAACGGGGCGGTGACAGGGGTGCCCGCGGCCGACATGTGTTCAGCCACCCGCGACCGGAGGGATGAACACGACGGCATCGCCTTCCTTGAGCGGCGCCAACCAGTCGCCGAACTCGGAGTTGATGGCGACGCGCAGCACGGTCGGATCGAGCGTGAAGGGGTAGCGGCCTCCGAGCTCGGCGTAGAGCTCGCGCGGTGTGCGCGCGGCCGTCACCACCGACTCCGCGCTACGCCCGGCCTGCTCGCGCAGCAGCGCGAAGTACTGCACCGTCACGCGCCGCGTCTCTGCGGCTGGTGCCGCGCCCATCGTGCTCATGGCGGCAGCATATTCCTCGGGAGTGTTGGCGTTGTCGAGCGCACGCGGGTTGGGCTCGTCGATGAGGTGCACGTCGGCCTGCAGCAGGAACTTGCGCGGACAATTCCTGCCGCCCGCGACGTAGGCGGCGAGGGCGGCGCGACTCCTGGGCTCATACACCGCGCATAAAGGCTCGGGCAGGGCATCGTGGCTCGAGCGGAAGGCGGTGGCGAGACGCTCGGGCGCCCGCGCGCGCAGCAGGAACTCGAGCGTCGCCTCATCGAGCAGCGGCAGGTCGCACGCCAGCACCAGCCAGGCGCTCTGCGGGAAGCGCTCCTGAGCGGCGATGATCCCGGCGATCGGACCTAAGTTGTCGCGCGTGTCCTCGATCTGCTCGAAGGCGGCGCGCAGCGGATCGGCGCGCTGCTCGGCACGCACCGAGACGAAGGCGCGCTCGACGCGCGGCGCGAGCAGCGCCATCACGTGCTCGAGCTGGCTGCGGCCGGCGACGCGCAACGCCGCCTTGTCCCGGCCCATGCGGGTGCTGCGTCCCCCGGCGAGCAACAGGCCGTAGAGCGGCGCGCTCATGCGGCCCGCCGCTCGCGCCGGCGCTTGAAGGTGCGCCGGCCTCCGGCCTTGGCCATGAGCTTGAGGCCGCCGATCTCTATGTCATGGGAGAGCGCCTTGCACATGTCGTAGATGGTGAGCGCGGCGACCGCGGCGCCGGTGAGCGCCTCCATCTCGACGCCGGTGCGGTGATGCACCGCCACCCGGCAGCGCACCACGATTGCGCCCGCGCCGCGCTGCGCGATCTCGATCTGGCAGTCATCGAGGGCGAGCGGGTGGCAAAACGGAATGAGCTCATGGGTGCGTTTGGCCGCCATGACACCGGCGAGGATCGCGGTATCGAACACCGGGCCCTTAGCTGTGCGGTGCCCGCTGGCGCGCAGGGCGCGGGCCACTGCGGGCGGCAGGCGGATGTGCGCCTCGGCCTCCGCGGTCCGCTGGGTTACGTCCTTGCCGCCGACATCCACCATCGCCGGGCGGTCGCGCGCGTCGAGGTGCGAGAGGCGCGGCCGCCGCATCAGCCACCGATGTAGAACATCTCGACCTTGCGCGGCTCGCCCGCCCCGTGCGGCAG
>JASHQW010000179.1 GCA_030038875.1 Gammaproteobacteria bacterium
TGGGTCTCGGCGTTGCTGGTGAGCAGTCTTATTTTTGGTGCAGCTCACGGCTATCAGGGTTTGGCCGGTGCCATTGGAGCTGCCGAGATCGGACTGCTGCTCGGCGCAATGTATCTTCTTAATAAGCGCAATCTCTGGATGAACATCCTTTGCCACGGTTTTGTCGATAGCATCTCGTTAATCTGGTTGTATTTGAGTACGGCGCCTTAGAGCCACGAGGTCCCGCGACGCGACCGACAACCAGGCGTTCGCGCAACATCGACGGCGCTCGGCGCATTGGTTGGGGCTAGATCTGGCCATATTTGTCCGTGGCCCAAGTTCATTCTGAGAGACCGGGTCCGGCCATTGACCTGCCGCTTGAGACGAGGTCTCGGATCTCCCAAGAGCGGTCGCTCAGAGTCAGGCGGAAGCGGGCGTTGTGTCTTTCGGGCTGCACGTCATTTCGTGCAAGTCGCGCCTACGTGTGCGCCTCACCACCGGCGCCGCATATGAACACTTTCCGCCAAGAGTAGGGCAACCCGGTAAGTACCTGCGCCGTGGGGGCGCCGCACGCTAGCCACGCGGGGTCTCTCGCGGCGTGCCCAGATTGTGAGCTGCTAGTCGGTGTAGGCGCGACGTTCGTTGCCAGGCAAATCAGCGCGAAGCGCCTGGGTGTCGAGGGTCGACTCGGAATAGGTCCGCTTGGTCGAAATGGCTGCCTCGAAGCAGACATTCGCGGCTCGCAGTACTATCCGAAAGGGAGGTTCATTGCCAGATATGCCAAGAAAGACATAGTGCTTCGCCGAGCAGCTTCTTCACGGTGCCGAACAGCGATCGCACCCGGCGGTTCATCGGGCAGATCCTGAGGCACTAATTGCACGACCGGCAGCGGGGCAGCGATGAATCGTCACGAACGTCGCGCAGCGCGGAAGCAGGGCCGCTCTCCGGCGGATGCCACCCGGCCGCCGATTGAAGCGCTGCTCGCCGAAGCACTCGATCATCATCGGGCGGGCCGTCTCGACCGCGCCGACCAACTCTACCGGCGCATCCTCGCGGCGCGGCCGACCCACCCGCAGGCACTTGCCAACTTGGGTATGCTCCATCACCAACGCCGTGCGTTGCCCGAGGCTGAGGCTTGGTACGCCAAAGCATTGGCCGTGCAAAGAACGCCTGAGTTGCTCAGCAATCTCGCCGTGCTCCAACGCGAGCAAGGCGACCTGCCCGGTGCGGAGCGCCTATTGTGCGAGGCGCTGAAGTTGCGACCGGACTTCCCCGATGCGCTCTACAATTTGGGGGTGACGCGGATCGACGCCGGTCGCCCCCGCGAGGCGGTCGCGCCGCTGCTGAAGCGGGCGCACGATCCACATGCCGGTGCGGACGTGCACGCCAATCTGGCACGCGCCCTCGATGCCGTTGGTGAGACCGAGGGGGCCCGGCGGCATGGTCGGCAGGCGCTGCTGCTCAAGGACCAGCGGGCCCTTAGAGATTTTCAGGCGCGCGGTGGCCGGCCGTTGGCTAGCGTACCAGCGCCACCCTTTGACCCAACCCAACCGCAACATAATGTCGTCGTGTTTAGTCTGTGGGGGGGCCGCGCTACCTATGTGGATGGCACGATCATCAATGCCGGGCTGGTCCGCGACCTCTATCCGGGCTGGACCTGCCGGGTCTATCTCGATGACTCGGTTCCGCAACCGGCGGTTCAAAAGCTGCGGCAGGCCGGCGCCCAGCTCGTGATGATGCCGCCTACTGACAGCCACTACGGACTGTTCTGGCGGTTCTTCGCCGCAGACGATGGCCAAGTGCAATACTTCCTCTGTCGGGATGCGGATTCGCGCGTCAACACTCAGGAGGTGGCGGCCGTCACGGAATGGCTGGGTTCCGGCCGGTCGTTTCATGTCATGCGCGATGCGACGTTCCACACCGAGCTGATGCTGGCCGGTTTGTGGGGCGGCGTCGGTGGACGTCTGCGCGGCATTCGCGGCTGGATTGACCGGTTCTATCGACCGACCTATCACCGCTGGGCCGATCAGGATTTTCTGCGCGCGGAGATTTGGCCGCGCATCCGTGAGCAGACTATGATTCATGACGGCGTTTACGATCTGTTCGGCGCCCGGTCGTTCCCAGTTGCCGGGCGTCTGGCGGCGCCTGATCATGTCGGCGCCGGATATCGCCTGCCCGAAAGGGAAGACTACTAACGCACCAGCTATCTCGCCAGCCGTCGTGCGAATCAGCAACCGCGATCGAGCGCGCTATAAAGTAGGGCTGAAAGGTGGCCAGTCGTGAATCTCGGTTCAGGGTCGATCAGGACCATTGGATCGGCGCAGCCGGCATTTCGGCATCCAACGGGTCAGATCGGCCAGAGACATTCGGTCAGCGAGGTTACGATACTGCAAAGCGGACATACCGCAGGGCTAAAAAACTCCTAACAGACCTGCAGCTCCCCACTGCCTAGGTACTCATATCGAGTCGGCGCGCGCGCCGTGCGACAGCATTGGCGTGCAGTAGCGGAGGTCGCGAATGAACGCACTGAGGATATTCAGTCACACCGCGCGATCCACGCTGCCGGTGGCCCTGGGGTTCGTTGCCTTAGTGACCGCTCACTCGTCATATGGAGCGGACTGCGGACTACCTACCGCCAGGCCTGAGGCGGTCGGCTTCTCCAGCGAGCGGCTCGAGCGCCTCGATCGCAGGATTCAGAGTGCAGTCGACGCAAAGCTGGCGCCCGGGGCCGTGTACGTGCTCGCGCGCCATGGCAAGGTCGTCGTATGCCATGCCTACGGATTGCTCGGCTGGGAACGGCCGGCACCGATGCGATTGGATTCCATCTTCAGCCTGTGGTCGCAGACCAAGCCGATCACCGCTGTCGCCATGATGATTCTGTATGAGGAGGGGAAGTGGCTTCCCGGTGATCCGATTGCGCGATACCTCCCGGAGCTGGCCAACATCAAAGTCTTCGCGGGTCTCGACTCCGACGGCAATCCGATGCTTGTCGAAGCGCGACACCCGCCGACTGTGGGGGAGGTGCTCACGCAGACCGGGGGGTTTGTCGGAGGCTTTTTCCACGACACGCCGGTCGGAAAGATGCTCAGCCAGGACCCTCCGTTGAAGGCCGCCAACCTGACGGAGTATGCGCAGAAGCTCGCCAAGGTGCCGTTGCTGGACCAACCGGGCGAACGCTGGGACTACCCGGGAGCGTTCAACAGTCTCGGCCTTGTCATCGAGCGAACATCCGGCCTGTCAGTACCGGACTTCATGCGTCAGCGGATCTTCGGGCCGCTGAAAATGCGCGACACCGGATTTCTCGTAGCTCCGGAGAACCTCGAGCGACTGGCCACCCATTACCCCTACCCGACCGCCTCGGGGAGGGTTGAGGCCGAGGCGATCGATCGCGACAAAGTCACGCACCTGCCGCGCATCGCCTCAGTTGCCGCCGGCCTGTATGCGACGGTCTCTGATTACGCTCGGTTCTGTCAGATGTTACTGAACGGTGGGGAGCTGAATGGCGTTCGCATACTGTCGCCAAGTTCAATCGAACTGATGCGGACCAACCATCTTGATGCTCAACTGCTCGACGGCAAGAGTGGCGTCGCCGGCTGGGTCATGCAGCCGGGGCTCGGATACGGCTATGGCGTCGGGGTGTACACCGATCCGGCGAGGCTCGGCTATACGTTTGGCAAGGGAACCTACTTCTGGGGAGGTGGTTCAGGGCCGTGGGTTTGGATCGATCCGGTGAACGATCTGTTCTTCGTGGGCATGATCCAGCGCGACGAAGATGCCCCCGGTATTCGCGACGCCTTCTGGTACGGATCTCAGACGCTGACCTATCAGGCGCTGCTACGCCCTTAAGCGAACTTCGGACGGCCCACAGGCCCGCGCAGTCTCCGTTCGGCCAAAGGACTAAACCGCTCGCGCGGTAGGGGGCGCGATGACCGGTCGGTGACACGAAGAGGTAGAGACCGTCGCCGTCGAACAGTTTTCGCGGGCGATCACCCGGGCGCGCATTGCGCACCGCGGTGTCGGTCAGCTTCATAGGGGTACGGAAGCCAAAAACGGCCTTTTAGGGGTACGCGCGCAGGGGTACGGTACGATTCCGAGAGGGTCCATGCCCCTCTTAGTACCCCTGAAGCCGAAATGCTGTCAAGCTACCGGCTGGGATCCAGATAGCAGGCAACTAGCTGTTTTTGTGTGCTTTTATCCTAGACAGCGAGCTAGATGAGACGACTTGTGACCCCCTGATTAGGGGTAATTGGCTCCCCGGGTTGGAATCGAACCAACGACCAACGGATTAACAGTCCGATGCTCTACCGCTGAGCTACCGGGGAACCGGGTGAGACTCGCGAAGGGCGCGGATTCTCAGGTACCGGCGTTCGCGGAGTCAAGGAAACGCGGCACTTCATGCGCTCACGGCCGCGGGCGCCGCCGCCGGACGAGCCCGACGTACGCCACGACGTTGATCGCGACCAGGAGCGCCGCGAGCTCCTGCTGAATGTGCCAGGTGAGCCCGGGTGGATAGAGCACCCGCACCAGATAGTGCGCGAGGAAGCCTTCCCCGTAACCTGCCTCGCCCGCGAGGTGGCGCCAATGGTTCTCGAGCGGCGTGAGCGGACAGATCGCGTGCGACAGCTCGATCCAGCAACCCCAGGCGAGCGCCGGGAGATGCACGAGCGCGAGCCATGGCCAGCGCCAGGTGAGAAAGCCGCCGAAGATGACGAATGCCGTGAACGCGAAGTGGACGACGACGATGAGGTCGGCGAGCGCGGACCAGATCATGGGAGTGTGTTCGCTCGCACCGGTGGCCGCGGGAGGCGCGGCCGCGTGACGAGTCAGGCGGTCTCGGCGACCACGCGCGCGACCAGGATGCGCGCGATTCGGTCGAGCGCCTTCTCGAGCGTCTGCATGCTCGTGGCGAAGGAAAGACGCACATGGCCCGGAGCCCCGAAGCCCGAGCCCGGCACGACCGCCACCCCGGCATCCTTCAGCAGAAGCTCGGCGAACTCGTTGTCGTCGCGGCAGCCGAGCGCGGCCATGGCGCGCGAGACTTCCGCGAACGCATAGAAGGTTCCGTCGCCCGGCAGGCAGCTGACGCCGGGCATGGCATTGAGCGCCCGTACTACGAAGTCGCGGCGCTCCTTGAACGCGTGGTTCATCTCGCTCACGCAGCTCTGATCGGCGTTGAGAGCGGTCGTGGCTGCCTTCTGGGAGATGCTGGACGCGTTGGAGGTCGACTGGCCCTGGATCGTCGCCATCGCCGCGATGATCTCCTTCGGTCCGCCGCAGTAGCCGATGCGCCAGCCCGTCATCGCGTAGGTCTTGGAGACGCCGTTGATCGTCACGGTGCGGGCGTTGAGCTCGGGCACGGCGGTCAGCAGGCTGCAGAAGGGCTCGGCTCCCCAGTAGATCTTCTCGTACATGTCGTCGGTGCCGATCACGATGCGCGGATGCTCGATGAGCACCTCGCCGAGCGCCTTGAGCTCGGCGCGCGTGTAAGCGGCGCCGGTGGGATTGCAGGGGCTGTTGAGGATGACGAGGCGCGTCTTCGGCGTGATCGCGGCCTCGAGCTGGCGCGGCGTGATCTTGTAACCCTGCGCGAAGCCGGCCAGCGGCATCACCGGCAGCCCGTCGGCGAGCATCACCATGTCGGGGTAGGAGACCCAGTAGGGCGCCGGAATCACAGCTTCATCGCCCGGGTCGAGCACGGCCATGCAGAGGTTGTAGACCGTCTGCTTGGCGCCGGAGGAGACCAGGATCTGCGAGCGCTCATAGGTCAGGCCGTTATCGCGCTGGAACTTGGCGATGATCGCGTCCTTGAGCTCATCGATTCCCTCGACGCTCGTGTAGCGGGTGAAGCCGCTCTTGATGGCGTCGATGCCCGCCTGCGCAATGTGCGGGGGGGTGTCGAAGTCGGGCTCGCCGGCGCCTAAGCCGATGACATCCTTCCCTTCGGCCTTGAGGCGCGCCGCGCGCGCGGTGACGACGAGCGTGGGGGAGGGCTTGACGCGCTGGACGCGGCGGGAGACGGCCAAGATCGCGAACCTCCTTGCGGTCCTTTGAAAGTCGCCTTGAGTCGCTATATTAGGAGATTGCTTGCGCGCCGGCCATGTCGCGCCGGCGCGTCAGCCAGGAACACGCACGGCAGCACGAGCAGCACAGTACCGTTCCATGGACCAGACAGCACATCGGCCCTTCGAGCTCGAGGCGGACTTCTCCCCCGCGGGTGATCAGCCGCAGGCGATCGACAAGCTCGTCGAAGGGCTGAACGAGGGCCTCGCGCACCAGACGCTGCTTGGCGTGACCGGAAGCGGCAAGACGATGACGGCGGCGAGTGTCATCCAGCGCGTGCAGCGCCCCGCGATGGTGCTTGCCCACAACAAAACGCTCGCCGCGCAGCTCTACGGCGAGTTCCGCGAATTCTTCCCGCACAACGCGGTCGAGTACTTCGTCTCCTACTACGACTACTATCAGCCGGAAGCCTACGTCCCGTCCTCCGACACTTATATAGAGAAGGACGCCTCGGTGAACGAGCACATCGAGCAGATGCGCTTATCGGCCACCAAGGCGCTCCTCGAGCGGCCCGACTCGATCATCGTCGCGACCGTCTCCTCGATCTATGGGCTCGGCGACCCGCAGGCGTATCTCGCGATGGTGCTGCACCTGAAGCGCGGTGATCGCTGGGATCAGCGCGCGCTGCTGCGGCGGCTCGCCGACATGCAGTACACGCGCAACGAGCTCGATCTCACCCAGGGCACCTACCGGGTGCGGGGCGATGTGATCGACATCTTCCCCGCGGAGTCCGAGCGCGAGGCGGTGCGGGTCGAGCTCTTCGACGATATGATCGACTCGATCGCGCTCTTCGATCCTCTGACCGGCGCGATCGCGCGCAAGATCCCGCGCTTCACGGTCTATCCCGGCACCCACTACGTCACCCCGCGCGAGCGGCTCGTGGGCGCGGTGGATCAGATCCGTGAGGACCTGCGGGTGAGACTCAAGGAGCTGCGCGATGCCGGGCGGCTGGTCGAAGCGCAGCGCCTCGAGCAGCGCACCCGCTTCGACATGGAGATGATCAAGGAGGTCGGCTACTGCGCCGGCATCGAGAACTACTCACGCTATCTCTCGGGACGCGCGCCCGGGGAGCCGCCGCCGTGCCTCTTCGACTATCTGCCGAAGAACGCGCTGCTCTTCGTCGACGAGAGCCACCAGACGATTCCGCAGCTCGGCGCCATGTACCGGGGCGACCGCTCGCGCAAGGAAGTGCTGGTCGAATATGGCTTCCGTCTGCCGTCCGCGCTCGACAACCGGCCCCTCAAGTTCGAGGAGTGGGAGAGCCTCGCGCCGCAGATGATTTTCGTGTCCGCGACCCCCGGCGAGTACGAGGCCAAGCACTCCTCGCAGGTGGTCGAGCAGCTGGTGCGTCCCACGGGGCTCGTCGATCCCGAGGTCGAGGTGCGCCCGGTGGCGAGTCAGGTCGACGATGTGCTCTCGGAGATCAAGAAGACCGCAGCGCGCGGCGAGCGCGTCCTCATCACCACGCTCACCAAGCGCATGGCGGAGGATCTCACCGAGTATCTCTCCGAGCACGACGTGCGGGTGCGTTACCTGCACGCCGACATCGAGACCGTGGAGCGCGTCGAGATCATCCGCGACCTGCGCCTCGGCAAATTCGACGTGCTGGTCGGGATCAACCTGCTGCGCGAGGGGCTCGACATGCCCGAGGTGTCGTTGGTCGCGATCCTGGACGCGGACAAGGAGGGGTTCCTGCGCTCGGACAACTCCCTCATCCAGACGATCGGCCGCGCCGCGCGCCACATCCACGGGCACGCGATCCTCTACGCCGATCGGATGACGGGCTCCATGCAGCGGGCCATCGAGGAGACGAACCGCCGCAGGAAGAAGCAGCTCGACTACAACGTCGCCCACGGCATCACGCCGCGCGGTATCGAGAAGGCGGTGACCGATATCATGGAGGGCGCGCGCCGCGAGGCACCGACGCCCGGCAGCCGCCGTCGCGGCGAGAAGCCGCGCGCGGCCGCCGACCTTCGTCCCGAGGCGCTGGTGAAGGAGATCAAGAAGCTCGAGGCGGAGATGTTCCGCAAAGCGCGGAATCTGGAGTTCGAGGAGGCGGCGACGCTCCGCGATGAGATCGAGAGGCTCAAGCAGCTCGAGCTCGGGCTGCCGGTGCCGGCCGGAGAGCGGGCCTAGGGAGTTTCGAGCCGCGTAAGTGCTTGGAATAACAGACATTAGCTTGCTTCACGAGGCTCACTCTTGTATCGTTCGCCGCCCTCGGCTGGTTATGGAATTCAGGCGCGTAGCTCAGTGGTAGAGCATCACCTTGACATGGTGGTGGTCGGTGGTTCGATCCCACTCGCGCCTACCAGTCTCTCGAGACGGGCCGGGACAAGTACGGGCAAGCCGCCATTTGTCCCGGCCCCTCATTAACCCCCGGCAGATTCACATACCGGATTTTGCGTACTGATCGCGCATCGCCGGCGTGGCAGCCTGTGCATCGGACTATTGCACAGGCACGGATAGCGCTTGACGGTGAGCACGGCGGAATCTGCAAGCACACGCGCGTTGCGCGTGACGGTCCTCATCATCGGGGGGCTCGCTGCCCTGGTGGGAAGCGCGGTACTGATCGCAGGGTGGGGACTCGGGGTAGGGGCGCTCAAGAGCGTGCTCCCGGGCCTTGCGACCATGAAGGCGAACACCGCGCTCGGCATTACGGCGCTCGGGGCGGGGCTCGCTCTCACCGCCAGTGGCGGCCGTCTCAGCGGTCTCGGCAGGCTCGCCGCGGGCGCCGCCCTGGTCCTGGCCTCGGTGACGCTTGCCGAATATGCCTTCGGCTGGAATGCCGGCATTGATCAGCTGATCTTCATCGACCGTGGTCCTGTGCCGCATCCGGGAAGGCCGGCGCTCGGGACGTCGGTCAGCATGGTGCTGTTCGGCGTGGCGCTTCTCGTCGTGCGTCGGCCCGGGCTTCACGTCGTAAAATCGGTCGCCGGCGTCGCCGGCTCGTTGATCGCCTGGGCCGCGGTCACCGGATATGTCTTTGGCGCAGAGGGGCTGCAGTCAGTCCCGTTCTTCAGCACCGTGGCTGTTCACACGGCGGTCGTCACCTTGCTCCTGGGACTTGGGGTCCTCGCCGCGGAGCCGACCTTCTGGCCGATTCGCACCGCGCTCGAGAGAAGCTCCGGAGGGGTCATATGCCGGTGGCTCCTGCCGACTGCGATCCTGGCTCCACCAGCCCTCGGCTGGCTTCTTGGCCGCGCGGCGATGTTCTCGATCTACCCAGACGGCTTCCGCTGGTCGCTCTATTCAGCCGTCGCCTCGCTGGGCTCCGTGTGGCTCATCATGATGCTCGCGAGCCGCATCACCGCCATGGATGCGGAGCGTGCGGCAGCGGCCGAGCTCTCGCGGCACGATGCGCTGACCGGCCTCGCCAATCGCCGCGCGTTCGATGACTTCCTGATGGAGAGCTTCAGCCTGGCGCGCCGCTACCGCCACGCGCTCTCGCTGATTCTGCTCGATATTGACCGCTTCAAATCCTATAACGACTCCTACGGACATCCCGCCGGCGATGAGCTGCTGAGGAGACTGGGAGAACTGCTCCGGTCCGTGGCGCGCGAGTCTGATCTGGTCGCCCGCATCGGCGGCGAGGAGTTCGCGTTTGTCCTTCCGGAGACCGATCTGGCAGGGGCCGAAACGCTTGCGGAGCGGGTGCGGCAGGAGGTGGAGCGCTCGGCGGCCTTCAGGCGCCCGGTGACGGTGAGCCTCGGGATCGCGGCCATCGGGCAGGAGACAAGCGGCGTTTCGATGCTGGTGCACGATTGCGACGTCGCGCTCTACGAGGCCAAGGGTGCCGGCAGGAACCGCGTCTCGGTCGCCATTGCCGCCTGAGGCTGGGTGCAGGTTAAACTGCGCGCCCTTTTGCCCATTCACGCTTTTCGTGAGTTGAGCCCATGCCCGTCATCACCTTGCCCGATGGCAGTCAGCGCCGCTTCGAACGCCCCGTGAGGGTGGAGGAAGTCGCGGCCGGCATCGGCGCGGGACTTGCGAAGGCGGCGCTCGCCGCGCGCGTCGACGGCAAGCTCGTCGACACTTCTTATGTGATCGATCACGACGCGAATCTCGCCATCGTGACGGACAAGGATCCGGCGGGTCTCGAGATCATCCGGCACTCGACCGCGCATCTGCTCGCGCAGGCGGTGAAGGAGCTCTTTCCCGACGCCCAGGTGACGATCGGACCTGTGATCGAGGACGGCTTCTATTACGACTTCGCGTTCAAGCGGCCGTTCACACCGGAAGACCTCGCGGCGATCGAGAAGAAGATGGCGGAGCTCGCGCAGGCGGATGAGAAAGTGACCCGGCGGGTGATGCCGCGCGATGCGGCGGTGAAGTTCTTCCGCGACCAGGGCGAGATCTACAAGGCCGAGATCATCGCGGGCATTCCCGAGAAGGAGGAGATCAGCCTCTACGGGCAGGGCAACTGGGTGGACCTGTGCCGCGGGCCGCATGTGCCCTCGACGGGCAAGCTCAAGGCCTTCAAGCTCACCAAGGTCGCCGGCGCCTACTGGCGCGGCGACTCGCGCAACGAGATGCTGCAGCGGATCTACGGCACAGCCTGGCCGGACAAGAAGCAGCTGGATGCGTACCTGCATCGGCTGGAAGAGGCCGAGAAGCGCGATCACCGCAAGATCGGCAAGGACCTCGATCTCTTTCATCTGCAGGAGGAGGCGCCCGGGGCCGTCTTTTGGCACCCCAAGGGCTGGACGGTCTTCCAGGAGCTCATCCAGTACATGCGTCTGCGGCAGCGCGCCGCGGGCTACGAGGAAGTGAATGCGCCCGAGCTCATGGACGCCTCGCTCTGGAAGCAGTCGGGGCACCTCGAGAAGTTCGGCGAGAACATGTATCTCACCAAGACTCCGGACGAGCGCACCTACGCCATCAAGCCGATGAACTGCCCGGGACACGTGCAGATCTTCAAGCATGGGCTGCGCAGTTATCGCGAGCTCCCGGTGCGGTTCGCGGAGTTCGGCAAGGTCCATCGCTTCGAGCCCTCCGGCGCGCTCCATGGACTCATGCGCGTGCGGGCCTTCACCCAGGACGATGGCCACGTGTTCGTGACGGAGGAGCAGATCACGGCCGAGTGCGTCGCCATCACCCGGCTGATCCTCGACATCTATCGGGACTTCGGCTTCGAGGAGGTCGCCATCAAGTACGCCGATCGTCCCCCGAAACGGGTCGGCGACGATGCGATCTGGGACCGGGCGGAAGCAGCGCTGCGGGCGGCGTCCGAAGCGGCCGGCATCCAGTACACCTTCAACAAGGGCGAGGGCGCTTTCTACGGCCCGAAGCTCGAGTTCGTCCTTCGCGATGCCATCGGGCGCGACTGGCAGTGCGGCACGCTCCAGGTGGACCTCAACATGCCCGAGCGTCTCGGCGCCTATTACATCGACGAGCACTCGGCTAAGCGCACGCCCGTGATGCTGCACCGCGCGATGTTCGGCTCGCTGGAGCGCTTCTTCGCGATTCTGCTCGAGCACCATGCGGGCAAGCTCCCCGCCTGGCTCGCGCCGGTGCAGGCGGTGGTCTTAAGCATCACGGACCGCCAGGACGCATATGTCGGAAAAGTGACGGAATCCCTGAAAAATCAGGGCTTTCGCATCGAATTCGACTTGCGTAACGAGAAGGTCGGCTTTAAGATTCGCGAGCACACGCTGAAGCGTGTTCCGTATCTTTTGGTGGCGGGCGACAAGGAAGTGGCCGCAAACCTACTTGCAGTGCGCAGTCGAAGCGGCAAGGACCTGGGCACGATGGCCCCGGAGACGTTCGCCGAACGGCTCCGTGTCGAGCTCGAAAGCCGCGGGCGCAGGAGTGTGGAGGGTTGACGAATCGCTAGTGCAATAAAGCGGGTCCGGCGCAATGAGGAGATAAACGCGCCGCAACTGCGTGTGATCGCGGCCGATGGGTCGCAGGCCGGGGTGATGTCCCGCTACGACGCCCTGCAGATGGCATCCGCCGCGGAGCTCGATCTGGTCGAGGTATCGCCGACCGCAGAGCCACCGGTCGTGCGCATCATGGATTACGGGAAGTTCCTGTTCGAGCAGAACAAGAAAGCCCACTCCGCCAAGCGCAAGCAGAAGCAGATTCAGGTCAAGGAAGTGAAGTTTCGTCCCGGCACGGGCGAGTCGGATTACCAGATCAAGCTGCGTAATCTCACCCGCTTCCTCGCCGAGGGTGACAAGGCCAAGGTGACCTTGAGGTTCCGCGGCCGTGAGATGGTGCACCAGGACCTCGGGCGCAAGCTCCTGGACCGGGTTTCAGGCGACCTCGCCCCGCACGCGGTGGTCGAGCAGAACCCGCTCATGGAGGGCAAGCAGATGGTCATGGTGTTTGCACCGAAGAAGAAGTAACCCCCTTAAAGGACCTTTTTGGTCCCGCAGGGTGTTCGCCCGTAGCGGGCGCGGCAGCGCGCCTTGCGACCGGTAGCTACACAATGAGGAGTCGATCGATGCCCAAGTTGAAAACCAACCGGGCCGCGGCCAAACGCTTTCGCAAGACGGCGAAAGGCTTCAAGCGGTACGCGGCGCACCGCCGCCACAATCTCGGCCACAAGAACCGCAAGCTCAAGCGCCAGGCGCGCTCCGGCGGCTCGAGCCTCGTCGACAAAACGGATGTCGGCCGGGTCGAGCAGCTGCTCCCCTACGCCAAGTAATTTTCATAAGAGAGCGAAGTCATGGCACGAGTAAAGCGTGGCGTGACGGCCGGGCGCCGTCACAAAAAAGTCTTAGGCAAGGCGAAGGGCTACTACAACGCACGCCGCAAGGTCTATCGCGCGGCCAAGCAGGCCGTCATCAAGGCAGGCCAGTACGCCTACCGCGACCGGCGGCAGAACAAGCGTGAGTTTCGGGCGCTGTGGATCGCGCGCATCAATGCCGCGGCGCGCCTCTACGGACTCACCTACAGCCGCATCATCAACGGACTGAACAAGGCCGGCGTGCAGATCGACCGCAAGGTGCTGGCCGACATCGCGGTGCACGACACCGCAGCGTTTGGCGCCATTGCGCAGCAGGCCAAGACCGCCCTCGGCATGAGCTGATCGTCAGGAGGCGCTCTTGGCTGACCTGACGGCCCTCACCGCCGAGGCGCGCGCCGAGGTCGCGGCGGCAGCGGATGCCGCCGGACTCGACAGCGTGCGCGTGCGCTGGCTCGGCAAGAAGGGAACCTTCACCGAGCAGCTGAAGGAGCTCGGCCGCCTTCCCCCGACCGAGCGGCCCGCGGCCGGCGCGCGCATCAACGAGGCGAAGGAAGAGCTCACGCGCGCGCTCGAAGCGCGCCGCGAGGCGCTCGAGCGCGCGGAAGTCGAACGCAAGCTGGTCGAGGGCCGCATCGACGTCACGCTCCCTGGACGGGGTGAGGAGCCGGGGGGACTGCACCCGGTGACACGGGCGCGGCTGCGCATCGAGACGCTCTTCCGCGGCGCCGGCTTCGATGTCGCCTCGGGACCGGAGATCGAGGACGACTTCCACAACTTCGCCGCACTCAATATCCCGGCGAACCATCCGGCACGGGCGCTGCACGACACCTTCTATTTCCCGGACGGGCGGCTGCTGCGGACGCACACGTCCCCGGTGCAGATCCGCGCGCTCCTCGATCGCGGTGCACCGCTCGCGATCATCGCACCGGGGCGCGTGTACCGCTGCGACTCGGACATGACGCACTCGCCCATGTTCCATCAGCTCGAGGGACTGGTGGTGGATGAGAACGTGAGCTTCGCCAACATGAAGGCGGTGCTGCACGGGTTCCTGCAGGCCTTCTTCGAGCGCGACCTCGCGATGCGCCTGCGGCCCTCTTACTTCCCGTTCACCGAGCCCTCGGCCGAAGTCGACATGGCGTGCCTTTTCTGTGCGGGCACGGGCTGCCGCACCTGCAAGCACACCGGGTGGCTCGAGATCTCCGGGTGCGGCATGGTGCACCCGAACGTGCTCACAGCGAGCGGCGTTGACCCCGAGCGCTACACGGGCTACGCCTTCGGTGCCGGCATCGATCGCCTCGCGATGCTGCGCTATGGCGTCAATGACTTGAGGCTCTTCTTCGAGAGCGACCTGCGGTTCCTCAGGCAGTTCCGGGCGTTCACGTCATGAAGGTCCCTTACTCCTGGCTCGCCGAATGGGTGAAGGTTCCCTGGAAGCCGAAGGAGCTCGGCGCGCGCCTCACCATGGCGGGCTTCGAGCTCGAGGGGCTCGAGAGCGCAGCTCCCCCCTTCACCGGCGTAGTGGTTGCCGAGATCCTCTCTGCCCAGCGTCACAGCCAGGCCGACAAGCTTCAGGTATGTCAGGTGACCACCGGGAGCGGTCCGACGCTTCAGATCGTCTGTGGCGCGGCGAATGCACGCGCGGGCTTAAAGAGCGCGCTCGCGATGGTGGGTGCGCAGCTCCCCGGCGATCTCAGGATCGGCGCCGCGAAGCTCCGCGGCGTCGAGTCGCAGGGAATGCTGGCCTCGGCCAAGGAGCTCGGGCTGGCCGATAGCTCGAGCGGAATTCTCGAGCTCCCGGCCGATGCGCCGCTCGGCAAGCCGCTCCGCGAATACCTCGGTCTCGAGGAAGCGGTGCTCGACGTCAACATCACGCCGAATCGCGGCGATGCCATGTCGATCCTAGGGATCGCGCGCGAGGTGGCGGCGATCGCAGGAACGAAAATCACCGGACCTAAGATCGAGAGTCCGCGCGGAGCGAAGGCCGAGCGCTTTCCGGTCAAGCTCGAAGCGCCCGCCGGCTGCCCTCGCTTTGCGGGCGGCATCGTTCGCGGGATTAACAACCGCGCGACGACGCCGGTGTGGCTGGCCGAGCGGCTGCGCCGGGCCGGCGTGCGCTCCATCAGCCCGGTCGTCGATGTCACCAATTACGTCATGCTCGAGCTCGGGCAGCCGATGCATGCCTACGACCTTGCGAAGCTGAAGCACGGCATCCGCGTGCGTCTCGCGCGCGCCGGGGAGGAGGTCACGCTCCTCGACGGCAAAACGGTCCAGGCAGACCCCGACATGCTCCTCATCACCGATGGCGAAGGACCGGTCGGGCTCGCCGGCATCATGGGGGGACTGCGCACCGCGGTGGAGCCTCTCACCACAGACGTGTTCTTCGAGAGCGCCTACTTCTCGCCCGAGGCCGTGCAGGGCCGCGGCCGGCGCCTAGGCCTTCTCACCGATGCCAGCCAGCGCTTCGAGCGCGGCGTCGACCCGACGCAGCAGGCCCGCGCCATTGCGCGCGCGATCGCGCTGCTCACGCCGATCGCGGGCGGCACGGCCGCCAGCATCGTGGTCACCGAGAACACGAGGCATCTTCCGAAGCGCCCCGCCGTCAGGCTACGCGCCGCGCAGCTCGAGCGGCTCTTAGGTCTGGAGCTTCCCGCCGCGCGCGTCACCAAGGCCCTGACGGGTCTCGGCATGAAGGTGTCATCGAACGCCACCGGCTGGAAGGCGACTCCGCCCGCGCATCGCTTCGATATCGCGATCGAAGCAGACCTCATCGAGGAGGTGGCGCGGCTCGCCGCCTGGGAGAAGATCCCGGAGACCGATGCGCTCGCCTCGCAGCATTTCCGCAGGCTCCCCGAGGAGCAGCCCGCCGAGCGCGCCGTGCTCGAGGCCCTCGCCGCGCGCGGTTATGAGGAGGCCGTGACCTACGCCTTCGTCGATCCGTCGCTCCAGGAGAAACTGTTCCCGGGAAAGCCTGCGCTCGCGCTGTCGAACCCCATCGCGAGCGATCTGTCGGTCATGCGCGTCTCGCTCTGGCCCGGGCTGATCCGTGCGGCGCTCGAGAATCAACGCCGCCAGCAGGATCGCATCCGTCTTTTCGAGCACGGCACGCGCTTTGAGCCCGACGGTAACGCCACACACGAGATCGAGACGCTCGCGGGACTCGCGAGCGGTGCACGCTTGCCCGAGCAGTGGGGAGTGACGAAGGAGGCGCGCTCGCCCGCCGACTTCTACGACGTAAAGGCCGACGTTGCGGCGCTCATTGCCGAGACCGGAGCGGCCGAGACTTTCACCTTTGAGCCTGGCGAGCTCGCCGCGCTTCATCCGGGACGTGCGGCGCGCGTGCTGCGGCGCGGAAGTCCGGTGGGTTGGATCGGAGAGCTCCACCCGGCACTCGTCAAGGCGCTCGACTTTACATATGCGCCGGTGCTCTTCGAGCTCGACATGGGGGCGCTGGCTGTCAAGAGGGCGGCGTTTGACGAGATCTCGCGCTTTCCCCAAGTGCGGCGCGACCTTGCGGTGGTGGTCGATGAAGCCGTGACTTTAAGTACCCTTGCCGAGCGTGTAACCTTGGTGACATCAAGCTTGCTGCGTGGTCTCCGCGTTTTCGACGTGTATCGCGGCCCCGGCCTCGAACCAGGTCGAAAAAGCATCGCTTTAGGCTTGATTTTTCAAGATATTTCTCGCACTCTTACCGATGAGGACGTGGACCGCCTCATGGCCTCAGTAATAACGGATTTGCGCGAGAGCTTGAACGCAAGAATCAGAGAATAAAGAAATGGCCCTGACCAAAGCGGAGATGGCGGAAGCGTTATTCAACCAGCTCGGGCTCAACAAGCGCGAGGCGCGCGAGCTCGTAGATCTCTTCTTCGAGGAGGTTCGTGCTGCGCTGTCGGGCGGGGAGCAGGTGAAGCTCTCCGGCTTCGGGAACTTCGACTTGCGCGACAAGAACCAGCGCCCGGGGCGCAATCCCAAGACCGGCGAAGAGATTCCTATCAGCGCGCGGCGTGTCGTCACGTTCCGTCCGGGGCAGAAACTCAAGGCACGGGTCGAAGCCTATGTTGGAGCCAAAGAATAACGCGCAGCTGCCGGTCATCCCCGGCAAGCGCTACTTCACTATCGGGGAGGTGAGCGAGCTGTGCGGGGTGAAGCCGCACGTGCTGCGCTACTGGGAGCAGGAGTTCCCGCAGCTTAAGCCCGTGAAGCGTCGCGGCAACCGCCGCTACTACCAGCGCCAGGACGTGATCGTCATCCGCCAGATCAGGAGTCTCCTTTACGATCAGGGCTTCACCATCGGCGGCGCGCGCAACAAGCTCACCGGCGAGGAAGCGCGCTCGGATCTCACCCAGAGCCAGCAGATCGTCAAGCAGATGCGGGTCGAACTCGAAGACCTGATGAAGATCCTGCGGCGCTAGAGCCGAAGCCCTGAGCCCGGGGTCCCGGGCGTTTAGCGTATGATTGGCTCCCCGCGCGGCGGTCCCCACCGTGCGAGTCGACTTTCAAGAAGAACAAGCGGTTCGGAGCGTGGCGCAGCCTGGTAGCGCACTTGCATGGGGTGCAAGGGGTCCCGAGTTCAAATCTCGGCGCTCCGACCAATAAAAACAGCCACTTACCAGACCTGCAAAATCAGGAAAAACCTCCGGGGTACAGTTCGGGGTACAGTTTTGCAGGCAAGC
>JASHQW010000033.1 GCA_030038875.1 Gammaproteobacteria bacterium
GCATCGAGGCCCCGGGCGACACAGTGCGCATGCCCTCGCAGAAGGGCGGCCCGGCCGAGCGCGCCGGCGCCGACTACAACAGCTCGACCGAGCTCCTGGTGTTTGGAGCGGGGCCGGGCGGCTACACGGCGGCGTTCCGCGCCGCTGACCTGGGCCTCAAGGTGACCCTGGTCGAGCGCTGGCCGGAGCTCGGTGGCGTGTGCCTCAATGTTGGCTGCATTCCGTCCAAGGCACTGCTGCATGCCGCCAAGGTCATCGAGGACGCCGATGAGATGAGCGGGCGCGGCATCGCGTTCTCGGCTCCCGACATCAACCTCGCGAAGCTGCGCGACTGGAAGACCTCGGTGGTGCGCAAGCTCACGAGCGGACTGCGGGTGCTCGCGCGGCAGCGCAAGGTGGACGTCGTGCAGGGGAGCGGGCGCTTCGTCAGCCCGAACGTGCTCGAGGTCATGGGCACGAGCGGCTCGCAGCGCATCCGCTTCGAGCAGTGCATCATCGCCGCCGGGTCCGAGCCCATCGGGCTGCCGGGCCTGCCCGCCGATCCGCGCATCCTCGATTCGACCGACGCGCTCGAGCTGCCGGAGTTCTCCGGCGGCCTGCTGGTGATCGGCGGCGGCATCATCGGCCTCGAGATGGCGTGCGTGTTCGATGCGCTCGGCACGCGCGTCAGCGTCGTCGAGCTCACTCCGCAGCTCATGCCGGGCTGCGATCCGGACCTGGTGCGCCCGCTCGAGCGGCGCATCCGCGCGCGCTACCAGCAGATCCTTCTCGGCACCAAGGTGTCCGCCGTCGAAGCCAGGTCCGAGGGGCTGCGGGTGAGCTTCGCGGGTGACAAGGCGCCGGCGCCGCAGATCTTCGACCGGGTGCTGGTGGCGGTCGGACGTGCGCCGAACGGCCACAGCGTCGGCGCCGAGCTCGCCGGCGTGCAGGTATCCGAGCGCGGCTTCATCCCGGTTGACCGGCAGATGCGCACCAATGTGCCGCATATTTTCGCGATCGGCGACATCGCCGCGCCGCCGCTGTTGGCGCACAAGGCGATGCACGAGGGCAAGGTGGCTGCGGAAGTCGCTGCGGGTCACAAACGCGCCTTCGATGCCCGGGTGATTCCCTCCGTGGCCTATACCGATCCGGAGGTGGCCTGGGCCGGGCTCACCGAGATCGAGGCGAAGGAGAAGGGCATCGCCTACGCCAAGGGCAACTTCCCCTGGGTGGCGAACGGCCGCTCGTTGTCGCTCGGGCGCGAGGAAGGATTCACCAAGCTGCTGTTCGATCCGGAAACCCATCGTGTGCTCGGCGGCGGCATCGTCGGCGCGAACGCGGGCGAGCTGATCAGCGAGGTCGCGCTCGCGGTCGAGACCGGCTGCGACGCCGCCGACATCGGCCTCACGATTCACCCGCATCCGACCCTGTCGGAGACCGTGGCGGGAGCGGCCGAGGCGTTCGAAGGGACGCTGACGGATCTCTATCTGCCGAAGAAGAAGTGATCGCGCGACAGAAGTGAGGAGCCTGTCGTGCGCACAGGGGGCTGGCGCGACTAAACTGACCGGCGTCCTTCAGGAGCGCTTATGGTAAGTGCCGTCGGCTCAGCGTACCCGGTAGCGGCCCTCGAGGGTCAGATCCGGCAGGATCAGGTCCAGCTGAATGATTGGACGACCTGCGTGTCGGCCAGGACCCCCAAGGGACAGGCCGCGATACAGAAGCTGTCCGGCGAGATCAGCGCGGACAAAGAGCAGATCGCCAGAGCTCTGCAGGCGAAGTCCGGGGCGCCGGCGGCGACCTCCGCCGCACCGAGCCGCCCGGGGGCGCTGGATGTCTGGGCATAGGTCTTTTTGCCGCCTGCTATCTGAGATTCATAAAGAATCCGTGAGCCAGCTGCCGCGGCCTCCGAGCGAGCGGCACTCTCCTCAAATGCCGCGCAGATCACGTGCGCCGCAGGTACTCGGCCACCGAGATGATTCGCTGCGCGCGTGCGTCCCAGAGAATGCATCGCAGAGCGCCGAGGACCTGGGACAACCTCAACCGGGTGACGCGCGAAAACAGGTGTTGATATTCGCCGTGACACTCGACGAGCCGGTAGTTCGGAATGCCGGGCGCAAGGTGATGCACGTGGTGGTAGCCGATATTGACCGTAAACCAATCAAGCCAGCGGGGCAGCACCAGGAAGCTCGTGCCTTCGATCGCTCCGGTATCGAGGTCCCAGCTGGCGTTATCGCTGGCATAGGAGTGCTCGAAGTTGTGCTGCACCGTGAATAGGACGATGCCGACGCCGCCGGCAATCGAGACGCTGAGGAGATAGATAGAGAAAAAACGCACCGTGCCACACGCCCAGCACATCAACACCCAGAGGCTGAGCAGCACGAGGTTGTTCCACAGCATGTGCCGGTACTCGCGCTGCGAGGCCCAGTAGCGCGTCTGGTAGCTCGCGCCGTGCGCCCGCAGCGACACCGCAGGCTGTACCAGCTTCCGCCTCAGCGTGTGTACGAGCAGGCCGATGCTGCCCTTCATCCACGTGAAGCGCGGGTTGAAAATCAAATAGACGAAGCCCGCGAGCGGGGCGGCCACGACGCTGCACTTGCTGCGGTACATGCGCTGCTGGGCGTGGCTCAGCGCGGTGTACTCATCCACCGACAGCGTCGTGTACGGTCCGCGGTAGCGGTCCCAATTGCCATTGTGCGTGTGGTGATAGTGATGATGCTGCGCCCAGACGTACTGGGGCATTCCCGACACCACGCCCAGGACGAACCCCGCCGCGCGATTGAGCCAGGGGCTGCGAAAGAGACTCCCATGGCCGCATTCGTGCATCAGGCCAAACACGCGCACGGTAAACAGGATGATGAGCAGCACAGGCATCACTGTCAGCCAGGGAGACAGACCGGCGCTCCACACAGCAGTCCACCACAGGAGCGCAAACGGAACCAGAGTCGTGCAGACCTGTGTCAGTCCCTTGAGGTCATCCGACCTGGCGTAGCGGCCGACCATGGCGCATCTCTCGCGCCGCAAACACTCGTGCGACACCACGATAGAAGACTTGCCCCCGTCTCGAATTTTCTAGTTCTGGTCAACGCCCGCCAAGTCGCTGACCCTGGCGGAGCCTTGGCAGTATGCGCCAGGGGAGCCGTCGGGCGCCACCGCATTGTGCGGGGAACGGACGCAAGCGTCGCGACAGCCTGCACCGCCTCACTGCGACGTCACTGTCCGTAGCGCTCGGCGTAGAACTTGCGAACGTTCTCGAGCGTGTCTTTGCTGATGCCGTTGAAGTACCAGTCATGGCCGGCGATCGGCTTGAAATGCTTCTCAAGCAGCGCGTTGGCGAAGTCCTCATTGCCGTCTTTCTTGCGCACGACGTCCTTCAACTCGGGAATCCACGTTGTCATAGAGCTCCTTCATCGCCGCACTGATCGGCTTGGCGAACTTGTCGTTGTACAGGTCGACCAGCTCATCGAACTGCTGATAGTGGCTGTCCACGGTGCGCGACGCGTGGCAGGCAAGGCAGACGTCCTTCATGCTCTTGCGGCGTTGCTCCCAGGTGATGACTTCCTTGACCTGTGAGCCCAGGAAATCGTCGCCGACCTTGGGCGTCGGCCTGCTGACCGGGACGTCCTCCTCGTTGCCGTTCGCCAGGCGCACCAGGTTCTGCTTCTCGGAGATCGGCGGCCGCAGCGTGTACGAGATCCGCTCGCCGACATCGTGCGTGCTTTCCTGGTCCGGCGTCGCGCTCATATGGCAGGTAGCGCAGGTCGGAGCCGCCGTGTAGTCCTTGCCGACGACCCAAGTCCTGGAATCCAGATTCATCTCGCGTACCTTGGCCCGGTAGATGATGCCGTGCTTGGATTCGTTGTAGATCTCGAGCTGCGGGTGATCAGGGCCCAGGTGGCACTTGCCGAAGGTGTCCGGGGTGCGCGCCTGTGCCGCGGAGAAGCGGTGGCGGCCGTGACAGGCGGCGCACGAGCCGAGCGTGCCGTCCGGATTCATCCGTCCGATGGCGGTGTTGGGCCAGGTCTGCGACGTCGGGCGGTTGAACCTGTCGAGCGTGACCTGTGCGCCGTGGCACTGGCGGCAGCCGGCGTTGACGGCCGCCGGGCTCGCCTCGCTTGCAGCGCATCATGGCGAGCTCCTGCGGGAAGGGGCCAACCGGCGTCGGTCGGACTGCTACGGCGGGTCTCAATAAACTCGCCGAGCTCGAGCCACGCAACTCGCAGATGTACGTACCGCGCGACGAGACGCTGGTGTTTCGACTAGCCGCGATGAGGGCGCGCGCGCACCCGGACGTGCGCGGTCCGGCGACTGCCGCAGGCGAGAGGGTCGTTCCGGCCGATGATTTCGGGCGGCGCCGATCGAGGCGAGGCCGGAACGGCTTCCTGTCAGGTGGTCAGAGCCTTCAGTTTTTCCTTGTCGCTTTCGGAAGGCATGTGTTTAAGGCTGAGCAGGATCGATGCAAGCGTCTTGATGGAGCTGGCCGCCCTGGCATCTGCGACGATGGCCTCCAGCTTCGGTTTGTCGGCCGCTGCCACCGTGTGCTGGACGTCCATCAGAGCCTGAGCCACCGTGCGCTCGTCCTGGGTCGCCGACTTGTCCTCTGCGATCTGCTTCAGCGACTGCTTGTCCGCATCAGAGGGGAAGTGCTGAAGATGCAGCAGTATCGCGGCCATGGTCTGCACAGCCTTGCTCTCGGCGGCGTTTGCCACACTCGCAACCACGCCGAGGAACAGAACGACCGACAGGGCAGCTATCCGATACTTCATGGGTGTCTCCCGCTGGCTCCGACTAGGATGCGCCCGCATACCTTCCCGGACAAGGCGCGAGGCACGGCCAAGCCTCAGTATCCGTATCCGATGGTGTCTATGTTCGCCACGACGCCGTTTCGAAACCGAATGCGCTGCATCAGCTTGTTAGGGCCGAAGTTGTAAATCCAGGTTTCGTTTTCCACGTCGGATACCCCCGGCACTACGCCGTCAGTGACTTCGGGGCGCACGACCTGGGCAGGCTGGCCACATAGGGCGGCGACCTTCGCCTGACTCGTGCCCCTGGTGATGAGCTCGCTTCCGCAACGCATCGACTGCCCGAAAGCGAGCGTCGGGAGGAGAGCGACAATTGCCGCGGCGAAGAAACGAACTCGATGGCGGGTGTGTTGAAGCATTTTGCCAGCGCCTCTGTCTGCTCGGCACTCAACGTTGCCAACTTAAGGTAGCGATTCGCCCCCGAAACTCGACTCTCTTAATCACTCGTTAATCCCACATTAACCTGCCTCAACAGCGCCGGCTATACTGTCACTGCTGAGGCAAGCACTCGCTGCCTCGCACAACAATCAACAGAGGGGGATTCCATGAGCCATTCAGTGTGGAGAATGATCGCCGGCGTATCAGTGGTCGCGGCGCTCGGCGCGGCGCCCGCGCCCGCGCCCGCGCAGACGGCTGAAGTAAAGGAAAAGCCGCCGATGTATACCTATGAGTCCTGGTGGGTCATTCCGAGGGCGCGCTGGGGGGATATGGACAAGGACAACGCCACCATGAACCAGAAGGTCCTGGCGCCGGCGCTCGCCGACGGAAGCCTGCTCGGCTACGGAGACGACGCGAATCTGGTCCACACTGCCGACGGGCCGACCCATGACAGCTGGCATCAGGCACGCTCCATGGCAGCTTTGCTGAAAGTCCTCGATGCCCTCTACAAGAGCGGCGGCGCCTCTTCCTCGGTCCTCGTCAGCTCAACCAAGCACTGGGACGGTGTATACGTCAGCCGCTTTTACAACTGGAAGGCCGGCTCCTGGAAGGATGCGTACGGGCGCGCCTCCACCTACAAGCTGAAGGCTGACGCGCCTGCCGATGCGGTCGCGACGCTCAGCAAGAGCCTGTTTGTGCCGCTGCTGGAGAAACTTCTCGCCGATGGTGCCATCGTGGAGTACGAGATCGATGAAGAGACGATCCATACTGAGTCGCCGGATTTGTTCTTCATCTACATCCTGACGCCGAGCGCTGAGGGCCTGGACAAGTTCAACGACGCGGTACGAGAGACAACCAGGAGCAACCCGCTGATTGGACCGGCATTCGGTTCGATGGTCGACTTCACGCCGCACCGCGACCAGCTGGTACGGGCCAACGCGACCTATAAGTAAGGGCACAGCGAGTCGCACCCCGGGCGTGACTCACCCAGAGCGCCCCGGGGTGCCCCCGCTCTCCAGGCGCGTGCTTTGACCTGCCAGGCCTCAGGATTAGTATCGGCCTCCTTTCGGGGAGGACACCATGATGCACCGCAACTCAGATCACTGGCGCCGGGCCGGCATGCTGTGTGTGACCGTGACGGGTCTGACGCTGAGCGCCGTCAACGCCGACGAGCCCTGGTGGGAAGGACAGCGGGGCAGGCTGGAGGTCAGCAGCACCACGTTCACGGAGAACGGGCCTCTGCCCGACAGCGCTGTCTACAACGACATCTACCAGGGCGCGAACATCTGCACCGCGAACGGCGCCGTCGGGGGCGATCAGTCGCCGCAGCTCGAGTGGTCGCATGTGCCGGACGGGACGCGCAGCTTCGTCGTGGTGCTGTACGACACGACCGCCGCCTTTACGCACTGGGGCATGTACAACATTGCCGCGCACGTGCGCTCGCTCCCGCAGAACGCCGGAGCCATCGGCAGCACCTACGGCAGCCAGGTCAACAATGACTTCGGGGATCAGAGCTACGACGGGCCGTGCCCGCCGGCCGGCGTGGCGCCGGACGCGCATCACTATGTGTTTACCGTGTACGCGCTCGATACGGAGCTCAAGGTGAGCACGCTGGCGAATTTCCCGGCTAACGCCGAGACGCTCTATCACGCACTGATACACGCGGCGCGTGACGGACACATCCTGGCGAGCGGCAGCCTCGGCACCTACTACTCGGCCACGCCGCCGGCGAACTGAGGCGGCGCCGGCGGCGCGCCTTAAGCTAGGGGCGCCTGGCTCGGGCGGTGCGCCGCCGCGCGGGGGCGCTGCGGTCGTCGGCTACGCGTCGTATGGCTTTGCCGACTGACCCGGCGGACCGGGTCCCCTGCGCCGCTGCGGGCTGCGTCTTGTGCCGGTACTCGCACAGGTCGCGGATGATGCAGGTCGGGCATTTGGGGGCGCGCGCGGTGCATACGTAGCGGCCGTGCAGGATCAGCCAGTGGTGCGCGTCCTTGCGGAACTCGGGCGGCGTATTGGCAACCAGACCGTCCTCGACCTCGCGCGGCGTCTTGCCCGGCGCGAGCCCGGTGCGGTTGGCGACGCGGAATATGTGCGTGTCGACCGCGATCTCGGGCTGGCCGAACACCATGTTTAGAATGATGCTGGCGGTCTTCCTGCCGACGCCCGGCAGCGCCTCGAGCGCGGCCCGGTCGGAGGGAACCGCGCCGCCGTGCCGCTCCACGATCTGGCGCGCGAGCGCGACCAGGTTCGCGGCCTTGGTGTTGTAGAGACCGACGCTGCGGATGTAGGGCTTCACTCCCTCGACGCCGAGCGCTGCGATGGCTGCGGGCGTGTGGGCGACCGGGAACAGCACGCTGGTGGCGGCGTTCACGCTCTTGTCGGTGGTGTGCGCCGAGAGCATCACGGCGACCAGCAGCTCGAACGGCGAGGCGTACGCGAGCTCGGTCGTGGGTGAGGGATTGGCGGCCCGAAGCCGGCGAAAGATAGCGGCGCGCGTGGCAGGTCGCACGGCCGGGCGCCTAGCTCTCGGCCTGCTTGCGCGCCGCGACCAGCTGGGCGCGCTGCTCGGACCGCTGCGCGAGACGCACGCCGTGGGCGGTGTAGCGCGTGCGGTTGTCGCGGCGCTCGGGGGCCGCAGGGGCGGCCGGGAGGCTCACGCGCGCCACCATCGCGATGCAGTCGACCGGACAGGGCGCGACACACAGCTCGCAGCCGGTGCAGAGCGCCAGCACCACGGTGTGCATCTGCTTGGCAGCACCCACGATCGCATCGACCGGACAGGGCGGGAGGCAGCGGGCGCAGCCGATGCAGGCCTCCTCGTCGATCTGAGCCACCAGCTCGGGCCCCTCCACGCCGTTGGCGGGGTTGAGCGCGAGGGGTGCGCGCGCGAGCAGCCTGGCGAGCGCGCCGATGGTGGCGGCGCCCCCGGGCGGGCACTGATTGATCTCGGCGAGCCCGGCGGCGAGTGCCTCGGCGTAGGGCCGGCAGCCGCTGTAGCCGCAGCGCGTGCACTGCGTCTGCGGCAGCAGGGCGTCGATGTCGTGCGCGCTCGCCATGTTCGCCGGCGGTGAAGCTCGGGTTGTCGGCCTCAGGTGATTTTCATGCCGGGCGCCGCGCCGCCGTCCGGCGCGAGCAGATAGAGGCCCGCACCCTCGCCACTCGCCGCCAGCACCATGCCCTCGGACACGCCGAACTTCATCTTGCGGGCGGCGAGGTTGGCAACCATCACGGTCAGGCGGCCCTCGAGGGCCGACGGGTCGTAGGCCGACTTGATGCCCGCGAAGACGGTGCGCTGCTCCGTTCCCAGATCGAGCGTGAGCTTCAGAAGCTTGTCGGCGCCGGCGACCGCCTCGGCGCGCACGATCCGTGCCACGCGCAGGTCGATGCGCTTGAACTCGTCGATGGAGATGCTGGCCGCCCCGGCCGGCGCGGCCGCGGACGCGGCGCTCGTCGTCGAGGCGCTCGCAGCGGCCGCCACCCTGGCGGCGGTGCCGCCCGCGCCCGCAGGCGCCCCCATCTCGGCGTCGAACAGCGCCTCGAGCTGTCGGGGCTCGACGCGTGTCATGAGGTGCTCGTACGCGTTGACGCGCTCGGGCAGAACCGTGGCGTCGCTCCAGCGGAACGGCCGCTCGAGCCCGAAGAGCTGCCGTGCGACGCGCTCGGCGACCGCCGGCAGCACCGGCGCCAGCAGCACGCTGAGGAGCTTGAAGCCGGCGAGCGCGCGCGAGCAGACGTCCTGCAGCTCTGCGGCGCGATTGGGATCGCGCGCCAGCACCCAGGGCTGCCGCGCGTCGAATTCCTGATTGATGTGGTCGGCGACCCCCATGATGTCGCGCATGGCCTTGCCGAACTCGCGGCTCTCGTAGCTCTCCTGAACCTGTGCTGCCTGCGCCGCCGCCCGCGCGGTGAGCTGTCCGGTGTCACCGCTGTAGCGCAGCGCGCCGCCGAAGTGCCGGGTGATGAAGTTGGCGGCCCGGCTCGCGATGTTGACGTATTTGCCGACCAGGTCGCTGTTGACCCGCGAGAGGAAGTCGTCGGGATTGAAATCGAGGTCCTCGACACTGGCGTTGAGCTTGGCGGCGATGTAGTAGCGCAGCCACTCGGCGTTCATGCCGACGTCGAGATAGCGCAGCGGACTGATGCCGGTGCCGCGCGACTTCGACATCTTCTCGCCCGAGACGGTGATGAAGCCGTGCACGTACACGTGGTTCGGCACCTTGTAGGGAGGGCCCGCGAACCTCAGCATCGCCGGCCAGAAAAGCGTATGGAAATAGATGATGTCCTTGCCGATGAAGTGGATCTGCTCGGTGTCGGGAGCGGCCAGGAACTCCTCGAAGCCGCGCGCCTCGCCCCGGGCGCGCGCCTTGCCGGTGGTGAAGTAGCTCTGCAGCGCCGCGAGATAGCCGATCGGCGCATCGAGCCACACGTAGAAGTACTTCCCCGGCGCATCCGGGATCGGGATGCCGAAATAGGGGGCGTCGCGCGAGATGTCCCAGTCGCCGAGGGCCCGGTCGCCGCGTCCGGAGAGCCACTCGCGGGCCTTGTTGGCGACCTGCGGCTGCAGCCGCTCGGGGGCCGCGAGCCATGACTCGAGGAACGCGACGCACTTCGGATCCGACAGGCGGAAGAAGAAGTGCTCCGAGCTCTTCAGCACCGGCTTCGCGCCCGAGAGCGCCGAATAGGGGTTGATGAGATCGATGGGCGCGTAGACGGTGCCGCACACCTCGCAGGCGTCGCCGAACTGATCCGGCGAGTGGCAATTGGGACATTCGCCCTTGATGTAGCGGTCGGGCAGGAACATCGCCTTGACGGGGTCGAAGAACTGCTCGACGTCTTTCTTACATATGAGCCCGGCGGCCTTGAGGCGCGCATACACGTCCTGCGACAGGCGGGTGTTTTCGGGCGAGTCCGTCGAGTACCAGTGGTCGAAGCTGAGATGAAAGCCCGTGAGATAGCGCGGCCGCCCGGCGGCGATGCGCGCCACCAGCTGTTGTGGCGTGACGCCCTCGGCTTCCGCCTTGAGCATGATCGGTGCGCCGTGGGCGTCGTCGGCGCAGACGAAATGCACCTGATGCCCCCGCATGCGCTGGAAGCGCACCCAGATGTCCGCCTGGATGTACTCCATGATGTGCCCGATGTGGAACGGGCCGTTGGCGTAGGGGAGCGCCGTGGTGACGAAGATCCGCCGGGTCATCCGAGTAGTTTACCGTCCCGGCGCGGCGCTTGCCGGGGAGCTCAGCCGGCTTCGCGGACCTCCTCGAACTTCGCCTTGTTGATCGCCTTCTTGTAGGCCTCTTTGCCGCTGATCTGCCGCGAGTCGAGCAGCTGTTGGATCGCCGAGTCCATGGTGCGCATGCCGAACTGGCCGCCGGTCTGCATGGCGTTATCGAGCTGGTCGAGCTTGCCCTGGCGGATGAGGTTGGCGGCCGCCGGAGTGTTGACCAGGATCTCGAGCGCCGCGACGCGGCCCTGGCGGTCGGCGCGCTGCAGCAGCTGCTGCGAGACCACGCCACGCAGCGAGGTCGACAGCATGGTGCGCACGTGCGACTGCTTGTCGGAGGGGAACACATTCACCATGCGGTCGACGGTAGCCGCTGCGCCGTTGGTGTGCAGCGTGCCCATCACCAGAATACCCATCTCCGCGGCCGTGACCGCGATGCTCATGGTCTCGAGGTCGCGCAACTCGCCGACCAGCACCACGTCGGGATCCTCGCGCAGGGCCGAGTGGACCGCGGCCGCGAAGCTCGGGCTGTGAACGCCGATCTCGCGCTGGCTGATGAGGCAGCTCTTTCTCTCGTGCACGAACTCGATCGGGTCCTCAACGGTGAGAATATGGCCGTTCACGCGGCGGTTGATGTCGTCGATCATCGCGGCGAGCGTGGTGGACTTGCCCGAGCCGGTCTTGCCGGTGACGAGGATCAGCCCGCTGTTGGCCCGGCACAGCTGACGCACCGCTTCCGGGAGCTTGAGCTCATCGAGCGTGAGGGCCTTGGAGGGGATCGCCCGCAATACTCCGCCCATGCCGTTCAGCTGCCGCATCACGTTGACGCGGAAGCGGCCCTTGCCCTCGAGCGTGTAGGCGAAGTCGGCGCCGTCCTTCTTCTCGAAGCGGTCGACGGCGGTCTTCGGCATGATCTCGTAGAGCGCCGTCTTGACGAAGTCGACGGGCAGCTTGTCCGGCCTCAGGGGCATGAGATCGCCGTAGACGCGGATGCGCGGCGGGTCGCCGGCGATGAAGTGCAGGTCCGAGCCGCGCTTCTCGAGGACCTCGTTCAGAAAGGAATCGATCTGCGCCACGATGACCCCGTCAGGACGCCTGAGGGGACGCCGCGGCGGCCGCCGGCGGGGCGCTGTCCATCTTCGGCAGCATGCTCGTGTCGGTGACGAACTTCTGGAAGTTGCGCTTCTCGGTGGCGTAGTTGTAGGCGTCGTCGGGATCGACGGTGCGCGCGTTGATCGCGGCCAGCAGCGCCTGGTCGAGCAGCTGCATGCCGAGGTCGCGGCCCATCTGCAGCTGACTGGGAATCTGATGCGTCTGCTCGCTCTGGATGAGCTTGGCGATCGCCTTGGTCATCATCAGGATCTCGCAGACGGCGCGGCGCCCATGCGCATCGGCGGTCTTCACCAGCACCTGGGTCACGACTGCGAGCAGGCTCTGCGCCAGGAAGCTCTTGGTCTGCTCGCGCTCCTCGACCGGCAGGGCATCGATGATGCGGTCGATGGTCTTGACGGCGCCGGTGGTGTGCAGAGTGCCGAGCACCAGGTGGCCGGTCTCGGCCGCGGTCATGGCCATCGAGATGGTCTCGGCGTCGCGCAACTCGCCCACCAGGATCACGTCCGGGTCCTCGCGCATGGCCGCGCGCACCCCTTCGGCGAAGCTCGGGATGTGCGTGCCGAGCTCGCGCTGAATCACCTGGCTCTGCTTGCTCGCGTGCACGAACTCGATCGGATCCTCGAGGCTGATGATGTTGAGCTTACGCGTGGAGTTCAGGTGATCGATCATCGCCGCGAGCGTGGTCGACTTGCCGGTGCCGGTGGAGCCGGTCACCAGCACCATGCCCTGATGGAAGTCGCACAGCCTGGTGACCACTGCCGGAAGAGCCAGGCTCGCGAGCGTCGGCACGGTCGAGGGGATGGCGCGGAAGGTGGCGCCGATGCCGGTGTCCTTGCGATAGACGTTGACGCGGAAACGCCCGCCCTCGGCGGACACGTAGGAGAAGTCGAGGTCGTTGCCCCTGGCGAAATGCTCGTTTTGCGAGTTGGTGAGGATCTCGCCGATGTAGCCTTCGAGCTCCCCAGGGCGCAGGTCGCGAAACTTGATCGGCAGCAGGTCGCCATGCATGCGCAGCATCGGCGGCACGCCGACCGCCAGGTGCACGTCCGAGCACCCCTGCTGCGTGCCGAGCTTCAGGAACGCATCTATACGCGCCACGCGGCCTCCCCGGCCAGAAAACTCCTGATCCTGTTTAGCCCGCCGCGGACCGCAGGATCAACAGCTTGAAGCGGGAAATTTGACGTAACGCACGAACTTTTTCAATTGGCGGGCGGCACCCGCGGCGCCGCCCGCAGGCCAGCCGACCAGAGCTGTTGTACCCGCCGGCCTTACAGCGCAAGTGTGCGCTGGTTAACGGAAGCGCTCGAGCGCGACCCGCAGCTCGTCCATCGTCTGGAAGCGCTTGTTCTTGTCGACCGCCATCGCCTTCACCACCAGATCCGAGAGGCCGGGCGGCAGGTTGGGGTTCAGGTCCTGCGGGACACGCGCCTTGCCCTGCACGTGCTGGTACATGACCGACATGTGATCGCCGCGCGAGTAGGGCGGCACGCCGGTCACCATCTCGTAGAGCATGACGCCGAGCGCGTAGATATCGGCGCGCTCGTCGACCTTCTTGCCGAGGATCTGCTCGGGGGCCATGTACTTCGGCGAGCCGATGACGTAGCCGGTCTTGGTGAGCTGCGTGTCGCCCTCGCGCTGCGCCGCCGCGACGCCGAAGTCCACGATCTTCAGCAGCCCCTCCTGGTTGATGAGCACGTTGGCGGGCTTCAGGTCGCGGTGCACGATGCCCTGCTGGTGCGCCACCGCCATGCCGGTGCAGATGTCGATGCCGAACTGCATGGCGCGCTTCAGCTCGACCGGTTTCTCGTTGACGACTTCGCTGCCGAGCGTATGCGAGGGGAAGTACTCCATCGAGATGGCATAGTTCCCCTGGATGTAGAGGAAGTCGTAGATGCGGATGACGTTCTTATGGGTGATCTTGCGCGAGTAACGCAGCTCATGGACGAAGCGCTTCATCACCTCCTCGTCCTGCGAGACGTTCGGGTTGAGGAACTTGAGGATGAGGCGCTCATCGACCACCGTGTCCTCCATCAGCAGCACGGTGCCGAAAGCGCCGCGCCCGATGCGATCGATGTACTTGTAGCGGCCCTCGATGATGTCGCCGGGCTTGAGCGTCTGGATGTCGAGGCGCGCGGCGGCGGAGGCCGCGGCCTCGGCCTGACGGCGCGCCTGGCCATCGATCACCACCGTGCGGGTGGGCTCGTGCGCCGCCGCCGGCGGCGGGCGCACGCCGCTTTGCGCCGGGGCGGGCGGCATGGTCGGCGGCAGCGCCGAGGGAGGCGGCACGCTCGGCGCCAGGGTGGCGATGCCGGCGATGCGGTTATCGAGCTCGGTGACCGCGGCCGCGGCCATGCGCGAGATGGTCTGATCCTGCGAGCCGGCCTGCGCCTGCAGCTCCTTGCGCACCTGGTCGGCCTGGCTCTCATCGGCCACCTTGGAGAGCGCCTGCATCGCCTCGATGCGGATCTCGCGCTCGGGACGGGCCACGAGCGGCAGCAGCTCATCCACCAGCTTGGCATCGCCCAGCTTGCCGAGCGCGCGCACCACGATCGGCATGGCCTTGCCGTGGCTGCCGGTATGCAGCATTTCCATGAGGCGCGGCACGGCACGCTTGCTGCCGATCTCGGCGAGCGCGTCCACCGCGCGCTCGCTCACCCACCAGTCGCTGTCACGCGTGGCCTGGATGAGCGAGTCGACCGCGCGCTCGTCCTTGGTCTGGTTGAGGATCTCGATGGCGGCGCGGCGGATGTCCTCGTCCTTGTCGCGCACCAGCTGCAGCACCGCGTCGATCACCTTCGGACCGCCGATCTTGCCGAGCGCGTCCGCGGCGCGGCTGCGCACCCACCAGTCGCTGTCCTTGAGCGCCTCCAGCAGGTACTTGACCGACTTGGCGTCCCCGACCTCGTTCAGCACCTCGACCGCCGCGCGCCGTGCGTTCTCGTTCTCGTCCTTGAGCACGGGGATCAGGTGGCGGATCGTCTCCGGGTGGTTGGCCTTGATGACGACGTCGACGGCCTTGTTGAGCACGTCGATTTCCGGGTCGCGCAGCAGCGCGCATACCCGCTCGACGTCGATGGGGCCGTCCATGCGCTGCAGCGCCGAGAGCGTCGCGCTGCGGATCAGCTTGTTGGGATCCTTGAGCAGGCCCTGCAGCGTGCTCTGCACCTCCGGGGTGTTGAAGCGCCCCAGGGTGTTGATGATGTGCACGCGCGCGATCGGGTCCTTGCCCTGGACGCGGCCGATCAGCTCGGGGAGCGCGCTCTTGTCGGCGATCTCGCCGATGAGGCGGAACAGCGCCGCCTTCTCGTTCGGCTCCTGGGCGTAGGCCGCGGTGAGGAGCTCGCGCACCGAGAAACGTGACTTCTGCGCGGTAATGACCTCGAGCAGGGCCGACTTGGAGATCCCCTGGGTGTTGAGCGCGTCGAGCAGCAGGTGCGCCGGGTAGTTGCGGTTGCTGGTGAGCGCCCAGGAGATGCCCGAGATGACGCGCGGGCTGCCCTCGATCAGCCCCTGCATGTACTGGGGGAAGGTCTTTGGATTGAGGAGCGCCGCGAGCACGTCGACCAGCGCCAGGGTCGCCGCCTTGTCGGCCTCCGGGAGCGCCGCGAATATGGACTCGATGGCGCCCGGGCCGACCTGCTTCAGCGCCGCCACCGCCTTCTGCGTAGCCGGGTTCGACGGATCGCTCGAGGTGCGGATCTCGTGGATCAGCCGGTCGGCGCGCAGGTTGGTGAAAAAGCTCATGCGGCGATTACGCCCGGCAACCGCCCCGGCGGGGCCCCGCACCCGGCTCGCGGGCAACAGAAGCCCCGTGCGGCTGGGCGGCCGCAGAGGGGTCCGTTGTGGGGCGCAGATGTAATCAAGCGAACATAGCGACGGCGCAGCAATTATGCCACAGGCCTGCTACCGGCCCGGTTGCTACAATTCTCAACTGGCCCCGCCGGACTCATTCGCCATGACCCCCGAGCCCCCCCAGAACGCCGTGCGCGCTGCGCTCGACGCCTACATCGACCCTTATCTCGGGGAGACGCTCGGCTCCGCGCAGGCGGTGCGCGGGGTGAGGGCCGACGGCGCAGGTTACCGCGCGCAGATCGTTCTCGGTTATCCGGTCGGCGGCTATCGCGACGAGCTCGCCGCCGGCCTCGCCGCGGCGCTCGCCGCGGCAGGGATCCAGGCGCCGCTCGCCATCGAGCTCGAGTCCGCGATCGGCACCCATGCGGTACAGCGCGGCCTGAAGCCGCTCGGTGAGATCAAGAACATCGTGGCCGTGGCCTCCGGAAAGGGCGGCGTCGGCAAGTCCACCGTGGCGGTCAATCTGGCCCTCGCCTGGGCCGGCCAGGGGGCACGGGTCGGGATACTGGACGCCGATATCTATGGACCGAGCCAGCCATTGATGCTGGGCCTCGCAGCGCAGCGGCCGGCATCGGCCGACGGCAAGCACCTGACGCCGCTCGTGGCCCACGGTGTGAGCGCCATGTCGATCGGGTTCCTCGTCGATGCCGAGCAGCCGATGGTCTGGCGCGGGCCGATGGTCACGCAGGCGCTCACCCAGCTGCTCGGCGAGACCCAGTGGGGAGCGCTCGACTATCTGGTGGTCGACATGCCGCCGGGCACCGGGGATATCCAGCTGACGCTCGCCCAGCGCGTGCCGGTCGCGGGCGCCGTGATCGTGACCACGCCGCAGGACATAGCGCTCGCCGACGCGCGCAAGGGACTCAAGATGTTCGAGAAGGTCGCCGTGCCGGTGCTCGGCGTGGTCGAGAACATGAGCGTGCACATCTGTCCGCAGTGCGGACACACCGAGCACATATTCGGCGCCGGCGGCGGGGCGCGCATGGCGGCGCAGTACGGGGTGAAGCTCCTCGGGGAGCTGCCGCTCGACGCCCGCATCCGCGAAGAGGCCGACGGCGGGCGGCCGACCGTGATCGCTGCCCCCGACTCGCCGCGCGCGCGCTGCTACCTCGAGATGGCGCGCCGCACGGCCGCCGCGCTCGCGGTGCGCGCGCGCGATCGCAGCAGCGTGTTTCCGAAGATCGTCATCGAAGAAACCTGAAGACTGGAACTCATGAGCATCAAGTCTGACAACTGGATCCGCCGCATGGCGCGCGAGCAGCGCATGATCGAGCCCTTCGAGCCCGAGCAGGTGCGCCAGAGCAACGGCCACCGGATCGTCTCCTACGGCACCTCGAGCTACGGTTACGACGTGCGCTGCGCGAGCGAGTTCAAGATCTTCACCAACATCAACTCGACCATCGTCGACCCGAAGAACTTCGACGAGAAGAGCTTCGTCGACTTCGACGGTGATGTTTGCATCATTCCACCGAACTCGTTCGCGCTGGCGAGCACCGTCGAATACTTCCGCATCCCGCGCAACGTGTTGGTTGTCTGTCTCGGAAAAAGTTCCTATGCCCGCTGCGGTATCGTATGTAACGTAACGCCTTTGGAGCCCGAGTGGGAGGGCCACGTCACGCTCGAGTTCTCCAACACCACGCCGCTGCCCGCCAAGATCTATGCCAACGAGGGCGTCGCGCAGATGCTGTTCTTCGAGTCCGACGAGGTGTGCGCAACCTCCTATAAAGACCGCGGCGGCAAGTACCAGGGGCAGAGAGGGGTCACGCTGCCGAAGACCTGAGGCGCACGGGGCGGAGCGGTCCGCTCGAGTGCGCGCGCGTGCAGCTCATTGCCACTTGAAGCTGCGGATCTCCATGGTCCACTGCACGTCGTCGCCCTTCGTCTGCTCGACCTTCATCGGCACGTAGCCTTGCTGCGGCGCGCACCAGAAGCGCGTGATGCGCGGCGAGCCGGCCTTCTGGGCGCGATAGACCACCGTCGCTATCGCGCCCATGGGCGTCTGCAGCGTGGCTTCGGCCTCGCGCGCGAACTGATACTCGCGCGTGCCGCTCTTGTCGATCATCCGGAAGCTGCTCGGCGTGCGCCCGGCAAGCAGCTCGACCATCAGGGCGAGCTGCACCGAACCGTCGTCCTGCACTCCCGGCGCGAGCGGCTGGTCCAACCGGGCGCCGTCGAGCGTGCCGGTGACCCGAGCGGCGTGCCAGTCGTAGCTCAGATCGGTGGATTTATCGCGGTCGCCGCCGAGCGAGCGAAAGCTCAGCGGCTGCACCTCGGAGGCCGTCACGCGCACGACGCTGATCTGGCGCGGCGGAAAGATCCCGGAAGCCAGCCGGCCGATGCCCCGTGGCGCGCTGCTCGAGGTGAAGGTCCACGTGTCGCCGGTCTGCTCGAGGCTCAAGTCCGACACGGCGACGGTCATGCCATGCCAGATGCCCTGGTAGCTCGCCTGGTAGGGCTTGAGCCCGTCGGCCCCGGCGGCGCTCGTCACCGCAGCGGCCATGAGCGCGAGGAGCGGCAGCGCCCGGCGCGCGCGCACCCGGCGGCCGGGCTCGGCGGCTTCACGGCGCAGCCGCGGCACGGAAATCCTCCACCAGCGGGGCCGTGAGCCGCCGCCCGTCGAGCCATGCGGCGCCATCGCGCCAGGCGAGGCGCCCGTCGGCGAACCAGCCGAGCACGCGGGGATAGATGACGTGCTCAGTGGCGAGCACGCGCGCGGCGAGCGACGCCTCGGTGTCGGCGGGATCGACCGCAACCTGCGACTGCAGCACCACCGGCCCGGCATCGAGCTCCGGCGTCACGAAATGAACGCTCGCGCCGTGCACGGCATCGCCCGCGGCGAGCACGCGGCGGTGGGTGTCGAGCCCGCGGTATTTCGGCAGCAGCGAGGGATGGATGTTGAACAGGCGGCCGAGGTAGCGCGCCACGAATTCCGCCGACAGCACGCGCATGAAGCCGGCGAGCGCCACCGCGTCCGGGTGGTGCCGCTCGAGCGCCGCGCCGAGCTCGCGCTCGAAGGCCCCCCGCTCGCCCCGATAGACGAGTGTCGCGGTCTCGAGGCCGCGGGCGCGCGCCGCATCGAGCCCGCCGGCGCCGGGGCGATCGGCGATCACCACCACGACGCGCGCCGCGAGGACGCCGCGGGCGCAGGCGCCTGCCAGCGCCTCCATGTTGGAGCCGCGCCCGGAAATGAGGATGGCAAGCTTAAGCGGTGTGGCGGTGCTCATTCCCGGATGTACACGCCGCGTCCGCCGGCGCGCACCTCGCCGATGACCCGGGCGCTCTCGCCCTGGGCGGTGAGCAACTCCACCGCGGCAGCGGCGCGTTCCGCGGGCACCACGGCTACCATGCCGATGCCGCAGTTGAAGGTGCGGTACATCTCGGCCGCGTCGATGTTGCCGGCGCGCTGCAGCCAGTCGAACACCGGATCGCGGTGCCAGCGGCCCCGTTCGAGTATCGCCTCGACCCCCGCGGGCAGCACGCGCGGAATATTGTCGGTGAGACCCCCGCCGGTGATGTGCGCCAGCGCGTGTACCGGCAGCGCGCGCAGCAGGGCCAGCAGCGGCTTCACGTAGATGCGGGTCGGCGCGAGCAGCCGCTCGAACAGTGCGCGCCCCTCGAGCATCGTCGCGGGACCGGCACCCGCCACGGAGATGAGCTTGCGGATGAGCGAGTAACCGTTGGAATGCGGTCCGGAGGAGGCGAGGCCGATGATGGCGTCGCCGGCCGCGGTGCGCGTGCCGTCGATGATCGCATCCTTCTCGACCACGCCGACGCAGAATCCGGCGAGGTCGTAGTCCTCACCGTGGTACATGCCGGGCATCTCCGCCGTCTCGCCACCCACCAGCGCCGCGCCGGCCTGGACGCAGCCTTCGACGATGCCGCGCACCACGGCCTCGGCGACCTCGACCCGGAGCTTTCCGGTGGCGTAGTAGTCGAGAAAGAACAGCGGCTCGGCGCCCTGCACCACGACGTCGTTGGCGCACATCGCCACCAGGTCGATGCCGATGGTGTCGTGTCTGCCTGAGTCGATAGCGAGGCGCAGCTTGGTACCGACGCCGTCGGTTCCCGACACCAGCACCGGCTGGCGGTAGCCCGTCGGCAGCTCGACCAGCGCGCCGAAGCCGCCGATGCCCGCGAGCACCTCGCGGCGCTGCGCGCGCCGCACCAGCGGCTTGATGCGCTCGACCAACTCGTCGCCGGCGTCGATGTCGACGCCGGCATCACGATAGGTAATGCCAGGACGCTCAGTCATAAGATTTGCGCGCACCGTCGGACAGGTGGCACGTATGCTATTGTACATTCCGTCCACCGCCCGCGTGTGCGATCCGCACGATGTCGCAACCCTGCCCAAGATCAACTGCCGCAAAGGCGCGCGTGCGTGGCGCTCTCGCGGGCCTCATGGCGCTCCTCGGCGCCCTGCCGCTCAGCGCATGGGGGCTGCGCCCGGTGTCGGTTTACGAAGTCGACCTCGACGAGCAGTCCGCCACCGCAGTTCAGAACGCCATGCGCCAGGCGCTGGTGCGCGCTACCGGACGGCGCGAGTCCGCGGATGATCCGGCGCTCGCCGGCGTGATCGCCGACGCTGCCAGGTACGTACAGAGCTATGCGACCGGCCCGCGTGGCGAGCCGCAGGTAGTGTTCGACGCTGCGGCTGTCGCGCATGCCATCGACACAGCCGGCCGCAGCGTCTGGGACCGCGAGCGTCCCTTCACCCTGGTCGTGCTGTACCCGCCGCTCGGGCGCAGCGACGCCGACACGGCGCGCGCCGAGCTCGAGCGCACCGCCACCGCGCGCGGGCTGCCGATCAGTGTGATCCCGCTGACCGTGGTCGACGGCGGCGGTAACACGCTCGGCGGCGAGGTCCTGCTGCAGTCGGCGCAGCGCTACGGCGGCGATGAGGTGCTGGTGGGGCGGGCGGACGCGGCGGGCGTGGCTGCCGGGCAGCTGCAGTGGACGCTGTATACGCGCGCGCTGAGCGAGAGCTGGACCGGTCCCCTGAGCGCCGGCATCGATCACGCGGTCGATCTGCTGGCTCCGCCGCCGGGGGCGGCGGGCAGTCCCGAGGCCGCCGCGCGCGTGCGCATCGAGGGCGTCGCAGGGCTCGCCGATTACGCGGCGGTCGAGCGGCTGCTGCAGAGCATTCCCGGTGTGCGCCGCGCGGACGTGGCCGAGGTCGACTCCGGCAGCGTCACCTTCGAGGTGGACATGCGCGGCGGTTCCGCGGCCCTCGAGCACGAGCTCTCGGGCTCGACGCGCATGGTCCGCAGCACATCCGGCAGCGCGCCGCTCGTGTACCGCTACCAGCCACAGGGCTGAAGTGGCGCCAGCGGCTCTCTCACCTCGCTCAGCGTGCGCCACCTTCCCAACCTCATCTGCCTGGTTCGCATCGCGCTCGTCTGGCCGATCGCCGCGGCGCTCGCCGCGCGCGCGATGCCGACGGCGCTCGCGCTGTTCGTGGCGGCGGCGGTCTCCGACGGCCTCGACGGCTACCTCGCCAAGCGTTTCAACTGGACCTCCGAGCTCGGCAAGATCCTCGACCCGCTCGCCGACAAGCTGCTGCTGGTGACGGTGTTCGTCGAGTCGGCGTGGCTCGAGCTCATTCCCTGGTGGCTGACCGCGGCGGTAGTGGCGCGCGACGTGATGATCGGACTCGGCGCGCTGGTCTATCGCCTCTGGTTCGGCCCGCTGCGCGGCCGTCCGACCATCCTGAGCAAGATGAATACGGCTCTGCAACTCGGCTACGTGATGCTGGCCATGCTCAACGCCGCAGGCGGCCTGCCGCCGCGCGAGGTGCTCGACGCCACGGCGGCGCTCACCCTCGCGAGCACGGTGCTGTCAGGGCTGCACTACGTCGTAACTTTCACGCGCCGAGTCTGGACACCGGCGCGCCCCGCATAGATTCATGCAACAGCTGCCACTCGGTGTGCGGCTGCCGGACCGCGCGCTGTTCGAGAGCTTTTTGCCGGGACGCAATACCGAGGCGCTTGCCGCAGCGCGCGCCATCGCCCGCGGTGAGGCGCGTGGCGCCGTGTGGCTCAGCGGGCCGGGCGGCGCCGGCAAGACCCACCTGCTGCAGGCGATCTGCGCCGCCGCTAGCGAGCGGCTGCGCGCGGGGTACGTGCCGCTCAAGCAGGTCGCGCAGCTCGGAGTCGAGGTGCTCGACGGGCTCGGGCAGCTCGAGTGCCTGTGCGTCGACGATCTCGATCGCGTGGCCGGCGAGCTCGCCTGGGAGCGGCGGCTGTTCGGCCTGCTGCGCGAGATCGAGGAGGCGGGCGGCGCACTCGTCATGGCAGGTGAGTCGCCGCCGGCGCTGCTCACGTGGGCGCTGCCGGACCTCGGCTCGCGCTGCGCGGCGGGCGCGGTGTTCGCGCTGCGCGCGCTCGATGAGGCTGAGCAGCACGCGGCGCTCGAGCTGCGCGCGCGCCTGCGGGGCCTCGAGCTCCCCGAGGAGACCTGGCAGTGGCTGCGGCGGCGCTATCCGCGCGACATGCGGCGCCTCTATGAGCTGCTCGACACTCTCGATGAGGCTGCGCTCGCCGCGCAACGCCGCCTCACCGTGCCGTTTATTCGCGACGTGCTGCTGCGCCGCGCGGCGCTGCCGCCGCACTGAGCTGCACGGCAAGCTGCGCGACTCTGCGGCCGAGCGTTTGGGCGAGCGACTGCTCCTCAGCCGTGAGCACCGGCGAGCGCTCGGAACGGCCGACATGGGAGGCGCCGTAAGGAGTGCCGCCGCTCGTCGTCTCGTTGAGTGCGCGCTCGGTGTACGGCAGGCCGACGAGATACATGCCGTGATGCAACAACGGCAGCATCATCGATACCAGCGTGGTCTCCTGGCCGCCATGCAGCGTCTGTGTCGAGGTGAAGACGCCGGCGGGCTTGCCCGCGAGCGCGCCGGCGAGCCACAGGCTCGAAGTGCCGTCGAGAAAATACTTGAGGGGCGCCGCCATATTGCCGAAGCGCGTCGGGCTTCCCAGCACCAGGCCCGCCGTCTCGCGCAGATCGTCGAGGGTCGCGTAGGGCGGCCCGCTCGCGGGCACGGCGCGGGGCGGGGCCTCGCTCGCGGCCGCGACCGGCGGCACGGTGCGCAGCCGCGCACTTGCCCCGGGGACCGACTCGACCCCCCGGCAGACGTGCCGGGCAAGCTCGGCGGTGGCGCCGCCGCGGGAGTAGTAGAGCACGAGGATCTCTGACATGTTGGAACGAGTCTCCGCGGGCGATTGTCACTTAGCTCAAGTACTATTACGAGTTTCTGCCGTGGGGGACGCAAGCTGGTCGTGATCTGCAAGAGGTGCGTCGTGGGCGGGCGTGTCCAGGGGGTCTTCTACCGCGCCACTGCGGCGCGCCGTGCGCGGGAGCTCGGCATCCGCGGGCACGCCCGCAACCTGCCGGATGGCCGGGTGGAGGTGTTGGCGTGCGGCGACAGCGCGGCGGTGGAGACCTTCGTGGGCTGGCTGTGGATCGGCTCATCCGCCTCCAAGGTGACCTCGGTCGAGGCCAGTGACGCACCGGTGAGCGCGCCGCTTCCGGCCGGGTTTCACACCGCTTGAGCGTAGCGTGATGCGCAAGCGCGGACTGCTGTTGCTGCTGGCTCTGCTCGCCGGTGCCGCGTTCGGGGGCGCGACAGCCTCTTTGGGTGCGCAGCCCGCGGCACCGCCGACGCCGCCACCTGCGCCGGTCTCTCAGCCGGCGCAGGAGCAACCAGGCGTTCAGCCGGCGCCGGAGCAGCCGGCGGCGACGCCTCCCGCGGCTGCCGCGCCTCAGCCGGCAGCAACCGAGGCGCCGGCGGCCGCCGAGACCCTGGCGCCCGCCCAGCCGGCCTCCGAGCCGAAGCTCGGGTTCTTCCATCGTCACGCGAAGGGGCAGGCCTGGGTGGCCGCGGCCAATCCGCTAGCGGTCCAGGCGGGGCTCGAGATTCTCGCCAAGGGCGGCAGTGCTATCGATGCCGCGGTCGCGGTGCAGACCATGCTCGGGCTGGTCGAGCCGCAGAGCTCCGGCATCGCCGGCGGCGCCTTTCTCATGTACTACGACGCGCGCAGCCGCGAGGTGAGCGCACTCGACGGGCGCGAGAAGGCGCCGGCGGCCGCGCCCGCCAACATGTTCCTCGACGAGCACGGCAAGCCCCTGCCGTTCCTCGAGGCGGTGCGCAGCGGCCGCTCCACCGGCGTGCCGGGCGTGATTGCGATGCTGTACGCGGCGCATGCGAAGTTCGGCGCGATGCGCTGGAAGGAAGACTTCGCGCCAGCGATCCGCGCCGCTAGCCAAGGCTTCCGGGTGCCGGCGCGGCTCGCAATGTTTCTCGGCGAGGGATCGCCGTTTCCGCCGACCAACGAGATCCGCATGCTGTTCTCGCGGCCGGACGGCGAGCCGCTCGAGGCCGACGACGTGTTCAGGAATCCCGAGTACGCCAAGACACTCGAGGGCATCGCGCGCGAGGGCCCGCGCGCGCTCTATACGGGCCCGATCGCGCGCGCCATCATCGCCGGGACGCACGAGGAGCCGCTGCCCGGAACGATGACGCTCCAGGACCTCGCTTCCTATCGTCCCGAATGGGACCAGCCGCTGTGCCGACCCTTCCGCCACTACTCCGTGTGCGCGCCGCCGCCGCCCGCGGGCGGGGTCTCGCTGCTCGAGCTCCTTGGCATGCTTGAGAAGACCGACATCGCTGCGCGCGGCCCGAACGATCCCGAGGCCTGGTTCCTGTTCGCCCAGGCGAGCCGCCTCGCCTACGCCGACCGCGACCGCTACGTCGCCGATCCGCATTTCGTCGCCGTGCCGGTCGAGCGGCTGCTCGATCCCGCGTACCTGAGGTTGCGCACCCAGCTGATCGGCGAGCACGCGGGCCCCGCGCCGCTGCCGGGTGAGATCGCGGTGCCGCGCGGCCGGGACGCCACCACGGAGTCGCAGGGGACGAGCCACTTCGTCGTGGTCGACGCGGACGGCAACGTCGTATCCATGACCACCACCATCGAGTCGGTATTCGGCTCGGGGCGTACCGTGGGCGGCTTCGTGCTCAACAACCAGCTGACGGACTTCTCTTTCACTCCGAGCGACGCGGGGCAGCCGGTCGCCAACGCAGTGCACGGGGGTAAGCGGCCGCGCTCCTCGATGGCGCCGGTCATCGTGCTCGATCACGACGGCGCTTTCGTCGCGGCGCTCGGCTCGCCGGGTGGCTCCGCCATTACCGAATACAACGCCAAGGCACTCGTCGGGCTCCTCGCCTGGAAGCTCACTCTCAAGCAGGCGATCGAGCTGCCGAATCTGATCGCCCGCGGCGACAGCTTCAACGGCGAGCTCGCCAAGTTCACGCCCGAAGTGCTCGCGGGGCTGCGGGAGCGCGGCATGGTGCTGAAACTGGGCCGCGCCGAGAACTCGGGCCTGCACGGCGTCGTGCGCCTTCCCGACGGCACCTACGAGGGAGCGGCCGATTCGCGCCGCGAGGGCACGGCGAGCATGTTGGCGCCGCGGCCGGCGAAAGCGAAGCACGCGGCCGCGGGCAAGTAAGCGCCACTGCGCAGCCGGCAAAAACGACGCTTTTTGCCGGCGGTCGACGGAGTAATGTCCGGCAAAAGCGCCGCAGGCGACTTTTGCCCAATCTACTAACGTGTGGTGGCGGTGGCCGGGAAGCCCAGGTCGTCCGCGCCGTTCCAGCGCCTCCATGCCGTGAGCACGCGGTCCGGGTAGTCGCGCTTTCCCGGGCTGCCGTTGTAGCGCGCCAGCGCCTTGCGTACGTCGTCGTGCTCGTAGCCGAGGTAGTAGCGCAGGATCGCGCAGCCCATGTGCACGTTCGACGCGACGTGCACCAGCTCGTAACGCCGCATCCCGAGCCGCTCGGGCCAGAAGGGCATCACCTGCATGAGGCCCACCGCTCCGGCCGCGGAGACGGCCCAGCGATCGAAGCGGCTCTCGACGGCGATCAGCGCCATGACGAGGCCCGGCGGCAGCCGCGCCTCACCGGGGCGGTGCGTCTCGCAATAGACCTGCTTCAGGATCTCGAGCCGCTCGCTGTGATCCTTCACGATGGGGCGCAGCCGCGGCTCCATGAGCGTGTACCAGACGGCCGAATCGTACTGATCGTCGAAGCACTGCGCCTGGGCGATGGCGCGCGCGACCACGTCGCGCAGCGCCGGATCGTGCTGCTGATCGGCGTGCGCGCATTCGCTGCCGAGCGCGAGTGCCCCCGTGAGCATCAGAGCGGACAGTGCGCCCGCCGCGCGCCGGCAGCGCCCGAGGGCCGTACCCGCCAGCCGCACCGCCTCACCCCAACCGCGAGCGCATGAAGCCGAGTGCACGGTCAGCCGGAAACTCGTGGCTGTCGGTGTCGCGGCGGTGCCGGTACTCGAGCTTGCCGGCCTCGAGCCCGCGTTCCGCCACCACCAGCCGGTGCGGGATACCGAGGAGCTCCGCATCGGCGAATTTGACGCCGGGACGGGCGTCGCGGTCATCGAGCAATACCTCGATTCCGGCGTCGGTGAGCTCGGCATACAGGCGGTCGGTGGCGGCGCGGACACGGTCGGATTTCTGCAGATTGAGCGGAACCAGCACCACCTGAAAGGGCGCGATCGGGTCCGGCCAGATGATGCCGCGCTCATCGTGATTCTGCTCGATCGCGGCGGCAACGATACGCGTCACACCAATACCGTAACAGCCCATGTAGAGGGCGGTCTCCTGCCCGCCCTCATCGAGAACCAGAGCCTTCATCGGCTCGCTGTACTTGCGCCCGAGCTGGAAGATGTGGCCGACCTCGATGCCGCGCGCGATCCTCAGGCGCCCGCGCCCCGAGGGGCTCGGATCACCCTCCACGACCTTGCGCAGGTCGGCGGGCATGGCACCGGGCACGTCGCGGTCCCAGTTGACGCCGGTCAGGTGCAGGTCCTTCTCGTTCGCCCCGCACACGAAGTCCGCGAGCGCGAGCGCGGACGTGTCGGCGTAGATGCGGCACTCGAGCCCGACGAGACCCACATAGCCCGGCTCGGTGCCCGTGGCCGCGCGGACCCGCTCGGCGCTCGCAAGCTGCAGCGGGCTGGCCACGCCCGGCAGCTTGTGCGCCTTGACTGCGTTCAGCTCGTGGTCGCCGCGCACGGCGAGGGCCACGACGGCGCCGTCCGTGCCCTCCACGATGAGCGTCTTCACGCAATGCGCGGGATCGACCTTGAGGAAGCGCGCCAGGTCCTCGATGGTGCGTGCCCCCGGCGTAGGCACCTTGCGCAGCTCCTCGCGCGCGGCCGGGCGCGGCTCGGCGGGCGGGAGCGCCGCGGCGGCCTCGAGGTTCGCCGCGTAGTCGTCGGCATCCGAGAACACGATCGCGTCCTCGCCCGAGGCGGCGAGCACGTGGAACTCCTGGCTGACGTCACCGCCGATCGCCCCCGAATCGGCGCGCACCGCGCGGAACGTGAGCCCGGTGCGCGTGAAGATGCGCGTGTAGGCGTCGTACATGGCGCGGTAACCCTCGCGCAGCGACTCCTCGTCGAGGTGAAACGAGTAGGCGTCCTTCATGATGAACTCGCGGGCGCGCATGACGCCGAAGCGCGGTCGCACCTCGTCGCGGAACTTGGTTTGGATCTGGTAGAAGTTCACCGGCAGCTGCCGGTAGCTCTTCAACTCGCGCCGGACGATGTCGGTGATCACCTCTTCATGGGTCGGGCCGGCCACGAAATCACGCTGGTGGCGGTCCTTGATGCGCAGCAGCTCCGGTCCATACTCGGTCCAGCGTCCCGACTCCTGCCACAGCTCCGCCGGCTGCACCACCGGCATCACCAGCTCGAACGCGCCGGCGCGGTTCATCTCCTCGCGGATGATGCGCTCGACCTTCTGCAGCACGCGCAGGCCGAGCGGCAGCCAGCTGTAGAGGCCCGCCGCCAGGCGCCGGATGAGCCCGGCGCGCAGCATGAGCTGATGACTGACGACCTCCGCTTCAGCGGGGGTCTCCTTCAGGGTGTTGATCGGATATTGCGAGAGGCGCATCGCGCTTCAGTTCGTGTTACGGGGCCAAAAACAAGGAGTTGGCATCTTAGCAGGAGGCCCCTGCTAAGATGCCGGCCGATTGGTCCCGAGCCTGTCCGCCGAGAGCCGAACGCCGTGGAGACTCAAACGCCGCCCCCGCCGCGGGCCCGACCCCGGACCCGGGCGATCTACCTGCTGCCGAATCTGCTCACCACCGGGTGCCTGTTCTCGGGCTTCTACGCGGTGGTGGCGGCGATCGACAAGCACTTTGCGCCGGCCGGCATGGCGGTGTTCGCCGCCATGATCTTCGACACGCTCGACGGGCGCATTGCGCGCCTCACGCACACCGAGAGCACCTTCGGCAAGGAGTACGACAGTCTCGCCGACATGGTGGCCTTCGGGCTGGCTCCGGCGATCGTGGCGTACCAGTGGGGCGTGGTGCGCATCATGGAGTTCGGCCACTACTGGGGCCGCTTCGGCTGGCTGGCGTGCTTCTTCTACGCGGTGGCGGCCGCGCTGCGGCTCGCGCGCTTCAACGCGCGGGCGGCAACCGCCGACAAGCGCTACTTCGAGGGCCTGCCGAGCCCCTCGGCGGCGGCGATCGTCGCGGCCTTCGTCTGGTTCTTCAGCGAGTGGCAGGGGCATGAGCCGGGGCTCACCGGGCTGATTGCGGCGTTCGTGGTGACCGCCACGGCGGGCGCGCTCATGGTGAGCCGCTTCGGCTACCCGAGCTTCAAGCAGTTCGATCTCGACCGCCGTATCAGGTTCGTTTACATGGCGCTCGTGCCGCTGTTCTTCGTCGCGATCGCGATCGACCCGCCGACCATGCTGCTGTCGATGTTCGGCATCTATGCGCTGTCGGCACCGCTGCTGTGGGTGGGACGGCGCATCCGGCGCGCAGTGCGCGGGGCGCCCACCCCGAGCGGCTGAGGGCGTGCGCGTGGCGGGCGGGCGGCGCCGGGAGTACCTCGAGGCGATCGGCATCGACCTATGGGTACCGCGTACGGCACGCACGGCACCGGCGCCCCTCGCGGAGGCGGCGAGCGTGGCGCCTGGGGAGGCGGCGCGCGAGGAGTCCGCCGCCGACGTCTCAGCGCGCTGGCAGGCGCTGCGCGAGGAAGTGCTCCACTGCACACGCTGTCCGCTGCATCTCACACGTACCCAAGGGGTATTCGGCGTGGGCCCGAAGCGCTCCGACTGGCTGGTGATCGGCGAGGCGCCGGGGGCGGAGGAGGACCGGCGCGGCGAGCCGTTCGTGGGTGCGGCGGGGCAGCTGCTCGATGCGATGCTGCGGGCCATCGGGCTCGACCGCACCAGGAACGTCTACATCGCCAACGTGCTGAAGAGCCGGCCGCCCGGCAACCGCGATCCGAAGCCGGAGGAAGTCGCCGCCTGCCTGCCGTACCTCGTGCGGCAGATCGCCCTGCTGCAGCCGAAGATCATGCTCGCGGTCGGGCGGATCGCGGCGCAGAGCCTGCTCGGCACGGATACGCCCCTCGGGCGGCTGCGGGGCCGCGTCCACTATTTCGGCGAGCTGAATACACCGCTGGTCGTGACGTATCATCCCGCCTACCTGCTGCGCACACCCGGCGAGAAGCGCAAGGCCTGGGAGGATCTCAAGTTTGCCCGCAACCTGTACCAACAGCTCACGCAGGGGACCGTGAATGGCCACCGCCCCTGAGTTGTTCGGCGCCGCCCCCGAGGCGATCCGCGCGATGCGCGATGCGGACGTCCCCGAGGTCGTCGCGATCGAGCGCTCCTCGTACCAGTTTCCTTGGAGCGAGGGGATCTTCCGTGATTGCCTGCGGGTCGGGTACACCTGCCGCGTGGCGACACTCGGGCGGCAGGTCGCGGGCTACGGCGTGATGAGCGTCGGCGCGGGCGAGGCGCACATTCTCAACCTGTGCGTCGGCGAGGCGTTCCGCTGCCGCGGCCTGGGCAGGCGGCTGCTGACGCTGCTGGTCGAGCGCGCCGCGGCCGCCGGCATGAAAGAGGCATTCCTCGAAGTGCGTCCGTCCAACACCGCGGCCATCCGGCTCTACCTGGCACATGGCTTCGAGCAGGTCGGCACGCGGCGCGGCTACTATCAGGCGGTCGGCGGGCGCGAGGATGCGGCCGTGCTGCGGCTCGGACTCCGCGCCTCACGCGCCCGCTCCAGCTGAGCGCCGGCAATATCGTCATGGCTGATCTCGCTGCCGAAATCCGTCGGCGACGGACCTTCGCGATCATTTCGCATCCCGACGCGGGCAAGACCACTCTCACCGAGAAGCTGCTGCTGTTCGGCGGCGCGATCCAGATGGCGGGCACGGTCAAGGGCCGCAAGGCCGCCCGCCACGCCACTTCCGACTGGATGCGGCTCGAACAGCAGCGCGGCATCTCGGTGACCTCCTCGGTGATGCAGTTCCCGTATCGCGACTGCATCGTGAACCTGCTCGACACCCCGGGGCACGAGGATTTCTCCGAGGACACCTACCGCACCCTCACCGCGGTGGACTCTGCGCTCATGGTCATCGACTGCGCCAAGGGGGTCGAGGAGCGCACCATCAAGCTGATGGAGGTCTGCCGGCTGCGCGACACGCCGATCATGACCTTCATCAACAAGCTCGACCGCGACGGGCGCAGCCCCATCGAGCTGCTGGATGAGATCGAGAGCGTGCTGCGCATCGGCACGGCGCCGGTGACCTGGCCGATCGGCATGGGGCGCGAGCTGCGCGGCATCTATCATCTCGCCGAGGACCGCATCTACGCCTACGAGGCTGGGGAGCGTGGACGGGTGGGGGAGAACCGCATCATCGACGGTCTCGCGGGCGAGGCCGCGCGCGAGTTTCTCGGCGAGCTCGCCGCGCCCTTCACCGAGGAGATTGAGCTGGTGAAGGGCGCCACCGAGGCCTTCGACCGCGAGGCCTATCGCGCCGGACAGCAGACCCCGGTGTTCTTCGGCTCCGCCATCAACAACTTCGGTGTCGAGGAGCTGCTCGCCGCGTTCGTGACGCATGCCCCGGGGCCGCTGCCGCGCGCGGCGCGCGAGCGCATCGTGCAGCCGGACGAGCCCGCGCTCGCCGGCTTCGTCTTCAAGATCCAGGCCAACATGGATCCCGCCCATCGCGACCGCATCGCGTTTCTGCGGCTGTGCGCCGGCAAGTACACGCGCGGCATGCGCCTCTATCAGGTGCGCCTCGGCAAGGAGGTGCGGGTCGCCGACGCGCTCACCTTCATGGCGGCCGAGCGCGCCCAGGCCGAGGAGGCCTACGCCGGGGACATCATCGGGCTGCACAACTACGGCACCATCAACATCGGTGACAGCTTCAGCCAGGGCGAGCGGCTCGCTTTCACCGGGGTGCCAAACTTCGCGCCGGAGATCTTCCGCCGTGCGGTGCTCAAGGATCCGCTGCGCGCCAAGGCGCTGCAGAAGGGTCTCTCGCAGCTGTGCGAGGAGGGGGCGACGCAGCTCTTCCGGCCGCTGCGCAGCAACGAGCTGATCCTCGGCGCGGTCGGGCAGCTGCAGTTCGAGGTGGTGGCCTTTCGCCTCGCGGACGAGTACGGGGTGCAGTGCGTGTTCGAGCCGGTCACGGTGTACACCGCGCGCTGGGTCGACAGCGCCGATGGAGAGCGCCTCGAGGAGTTCCGCAGCCGCGCCCACGAGCACCTGGCGCTCGATCACGCCGGCGCGCTCGTGTACCTCGCGCCGTCGCGCGTCAACCTCGAGCTGACGATCGAGCGCTGGCCGGGGATCGCCTTCCACGAGACCCGCGAGCATGTTAGTTAATTGGGCAAAATCGGCATCCTGCCGATTTTGCCGGACATTACTTCGTGGACCGCGGGCAAAAGGCGCGACTTTTGCCCGCTGCGCCTCACGCCGGCCCTCGCCGGCGATTTCGGCGGACATTACTTCGTGGGGATGGCGCGGCCCGGCTTTTTGTGCGACATAGGCGGCACGACAGGGAGGCTCCATGAACGACGTTCCCGCGGTCGCCGCCCCGCTCCTGCAGCGCGAGATCCTCATCAACCGGCTGTACGAGGCCTCCGAGCTCGAGCACAACCTCATGTGCACCTACCTCTACGCCGCCTTCAGCCTGAAGGACGGCGAGGGCGAGGGTCTCAATGCCGAAGAGGCGGCGGCGGTCAAGCGCTGGCGCCAGGTGCTGCTCGGCGTGGCGATCGAGGAGATGGGCCATCTCGCGGCGGTGTGGAACATCACCTCCGCGCTCGGCGGGAGCCCGCGTTTCGGCCGCACGAACTTTCCGCTGGATCCCGGCCTCCTTCCGGCCAGCATCACGGTGAAGCTGGCGCCGTTCAACGCCGACACACTCCAGCACTTCGTGTTCCTCGAGCGGCCGCGGGACTCCGTCGAGCCCGAGGGCGCGGGCTTTGCCCGCGAGCGGATGTATGTGCGCGGCACGGAGCGGCCGCACCTTACCCCGATGGGCCGCGACTACGACACCGTCGGTGACTTCTATGCGCAGCTCGGCGAGGGACTGCAGGCATTTGTACGGCACTATGGCGAGGAGGTCGCTTTCGACGGCGACCGCGCGCTGCAGCTCTCGCCCGGGGAGGTGAGTCTCACCGGCGTCCAGCCGGTCTTCTGCCTGAAGACCGCGCTCGCGGCGTTTACCGCGATCGTCCAGCAGGGGGAGGGCGCGCCGCGCGACTCGACGGACTCCCACTACCAGAAGTTCCTCGCCATCCGCGCGGAGCTGCGCGCGCTCAAGGACAAGAACCCGGCCTTCGCGCCCGCCTTTCCGGCCGCCACCAATCCGGTGCTGCGCCGGCCGCCACGCCCCGAGGGGCGGGTGTGGCTCGAGAATCCGGACGCCTTCGCGACCGTCGACGTCGCCAACGCCTGCTACGCGCTCATGCTCCGGCTGCTCGGCTACTCCTACGGCGTTCGGGGACCGAGCGCGGAGAAGTCACTCAGCGTC
>JASHQW010000003.1 GCA_030038875.1 Gammaproteobacteria bacterium
GGCGTGTCGCTGCACCCCGAGGTGCGCATCGTGGGAGTGCCGTAAGCCATGCGTCTCACCTACCAACCCGCGCTGGTGAAGCACGTGACCGACCCGAAGGACTTCGGCCGCGTGGCCGTCATGCTCGGCGGCGACTCGAGCGAGCGCGAGATCTCACTCCTCACGGGCAACGCGGTGCTCGAGGCGCTGAAGCGCCGCGGCGTCGACGCCCATGCCTTCGATCCGCGCGATGTCCCGCTCGCTGAGCTCACCGCACAGCGCTTCGCGCGCGTGTGGATCGCGCTGCACGGCCCCGGCGGCGAGGACGGGACGCTGCAGGGCGCGCTCGAGTACCTCGGCGTTCCCTACACCGGGAGCGGCGTGATGGGCTCGGCCATCGGCATGGACAAGCTCCGAACCAAGCGCCTGGCGCTCGCCTGCGGCGTGCCCACCGCGGACTTCGTGGTGCTGCGCGGGCCGCAGGACTTCGAGCTGGCGCTCGAGCGCTTGAAGCTTCCCCTCATCGTGAAGCCGGCGACGCAGGGCTCGAGTGTCGGCATGAGCAAAGTGGACCGGTCCGAGGATCTCCCGGCGGCGTTTGCGGCCGCGGCCGCCCTCGAAGCGCTGGTGTTCGCCGAGCCCTGGATCACGGGCGCCGAGTACACCGTGGCGATCCTGCAGGGTGCGGCGCTCCCCGCGATCCGCATCGAGACCCCGCGCACTTTCTACGACTACGAGGCCAAGTACTTCCGCGACGATACCCGCTACTTCTGTCCCTCGGGTCTCTCGGCGCCGGCCGAAGCGCACCTGGCGAGCCTCGCGCTCGCCGCCTTCGAGGCCGCGGGCGCCTCGGGCTGGGGACGCGCGGATTTCATGCTGGACGGCGCGGGACGACCGCTGCTCCTCGAGATCAACACCGTCCCGGGCATGACGAGTCACAGCCTGGTGCCGATGGCGGCGCGCGCGGTCGGCATCGACTTCGACGAGCTCGCGTGGCGCGTGCTCGAGACCAGCCTCGCGCGGCGCGCGGCGCCGCCGCAGCCGGGCCCGAAGGGCGCCTGAGATGCTGAGACGCGCCAGGAACCGCCGCAAACCGACCGCGCGCTCCTGGCGGCTGCCGGGTATCGCCTGGCGGCGTCTCGGGGCGGTGCTCGGCGCGCTCGCCGCCATCGGCGCCGCCGTCGCGGCGCTCGCCATGGCGCTCGACCGGCAAGTCGGCTTCGTGTCGGTCGAGGGGAGCTTTCAGCGTGTCTCACCGGTCGACGTCGAGCGGGTGGTGAAAGCTGAGCTGCACGGCGCGGGCCTGCTGTCGGTGGATCTCGCGGCCGTCCGGCGCGCGATCCACACGCTCCCGTGGGTGGACGCGGTGAGCGTGCAGCGCGCCTGGCCGCGCGGGCTCGAGGTGCTGGTGATCGAGCAGGCGGCCGCCGCCCGCTGGGGCGAGCAGGGCCTTATCAACACGCGCGGCGAGCTCTTCGCGGCGGACTCACGCCACATCCCGCCGGAGCTCGCGCAGCTCTCCGGCCCGCCCGACCAGGAGCCCCTCGTCGCGCAGCGCTATCTCGCCGCTGCCGGGCGCCTCACGCAGGCGGGGCTGCGCATGACCGCGCTGCGCCTCGATGCGCGCGGCGCCTGGGAGTTCGACCTCTCGAACGGCGTCACCGTGCGCTTAGGGCGCCGCCAGGTGGACGAGCGCTTCGAGAAATTCATGAGCACCGCGCTGAAGCTCGTCACCGAGCGCGGCGAGGAAATCTCCTACGTCGACATGCGTTACACAAACGGGTTTGCCATCGGCTGGCGCGGCGCCGCGCCGCACGCCGCGGGCAGGGAAGGTGGCCGCAATGCTTAAGCGCTCCGAACGCAACCTGATCGTCGGCCTCGACATCGGCACCTCGAAGGTCGTGTCGCTGGTCGGCGAGGTGGGCCCCGACGGCTCGATCGAGCTGCTCGGCGTCGGCTCGCAGCCCTCGCGCGGGCTGAAAAAGGGCGTGGTGGTCAACATCGAGTCCACCGTGCAATCGATCCAGCGCGCGGTCGAGGAGGCCGAGCTCATGGCCGGGTGCGAGATCCACTCGGTGTTCGCCGGCATCGCGGGCAGCCACGTGCGCAGTCTCAACTCCCACGGCGTCGTGGGCGTACGCGACAAGGAGGTGGCGCACGGCGACGTCGAGCACGTGATCGACGCCGCCAAGGCGGTCGCCATTCCCGCGGACCAGAAGATCCTGCACGTGCTGCCGCAGGAATTCATCGTCGACGGCCAGGAGGGCATCCGCGACCCGATCGGCATGTCGGGGGTGCGGCTCGAGGCCAAGGTGCACATCGTCACCGGGGCCGACTCGGCCGCGCAGAACATCGAGAAGTGCATCCAGCGCTGCGGGCTCGACGTCGACGACGTGGTGCTCGAGCAGCTGGCGTCGAGCTTCGCGGTGCTGACCGAGGACGAGAAGGAGCTCGGCGTGTGCCTGGTCGACATCGGCGGCGGCACCACCGACCTCGCGGTATTCGCCAACGGCGCGATCCGTCATACGGCCGTGATCCCCATCGCCGGCGACCAGGTCACCAACGATATCGCGGTGTCGATGCGCACCCCGACCCAGTACGCCGAGGACATCAAGATCCGCTACGCCTGCGCGCTCTCGCAGCTCGCCAACCCCGACGAGAGCATCGAGGTGCCGAGCGTGGGCGAGCGCCCGGCGCGCCGCCTCGCCCGCCAGACGCTCGCCGAGATCGTCGAGCCGCGCTACGAGGAGCTCTTCGGCCTGGTGCGCGAGGAGCTGCGCCGCTCGGGCTTCGAGGAACTGATCGCCGCGGGCATCGTGCTCACCGGCGGCAGCGCCAAGATGGAGGGCGCGATCGAGCTCGCCGAGGAAGTGTTCCACGTGCCGGTGCGCTTAGGGGTTCCGCAGGCGATCGCCGGGCTCACCGACGTGGTGCGCAACCCGATCTTCTCCACCGGCGTGGGCCTGCTGCTCTACGCCCGCGACAACCTCGTGCCCGCACGCCGCGGGCATGCGCTCGGCGCCAACGGCAAGTCGGTGCTCGAGCGCATGCGTTCCTGGTTCCAGGGAAATTTCTGAAGCTGACAGACGACAACGAGACTCAACAACCAACCGTGTATTCGTGTAAGGAGCAATAACATGTTTGAATTGATGGACGCGTACAGCCAGAGCGCCGTCATCAAGGTGATCGGCGTCGGGGGCGGCGGCGGCAACGCCGTGGCGCACATGCTGACTGCCGGCATCGACGGGGTGGACTTCATGTGCATCAACACGGACGCGCAGGCCTTGAAGCACGCCAAGGTGAAGACGGCCCTGCAGATCGGCTGCAACATCACCAAGGGCTTAGGCGCCGGCGCCGATCCGGAGGTCGGCCGTCAGGCGGCCATGGAGGATCGCGACCGCATCGTCGAGCTGGTCGAAGGCTGCGACATGCTGTTCATCACCGCCGGCATGGGCGGCGGCACCGGCACGGGCGCCGCCCCGGTCGTGGCTCAGGTCGCCAAGGAGCTCGGCATCCTCACCGTCGCGGTCGTGACCCGGCCGTTCGAGATGGAAGGCAACAAGCGCTCCTGCGTGGCCGACAACGGCATCGCGGAGCTCTCCAAGTACTGCGACTCGCTCATTACAATTCCTAACCAGAAGCTGTTGACGGTGTTGGGACCGCAGACGACGCTGTTGGACGCCTTCAAGGCGGCCAACCAGGTGCTGCAGGGCGCGGTGCAGGGCATCGCCGAGCTCATCACCCGGCCGGGTCTCATCAACGTCGATTTCGCCGATGTGCGGACCGTCATGGCGGAGACCGGCATGGCCATGATGGGATCCGGGGCGGCGAGCGGCGAAGGCCGGGCGCGCGCGGCGGCCGAGAGCGCGGTGTCCTCGCCGTTGCTCGAGGACATCAACCTCGCCGGCGCCCACGGGATCCTCGTGAACGTGACCGCGGGCATGGATCTCTCCATCGGGGAATTCCAGGAGGTGGGGCAGATCGTGAAACAATTCGCCTCGGAGGACGCGACGGTCGTGGTCGGCACGGTGATCGACCCGGAGCTCACCAACCAGGTGCGCGTCACCGTCGTGGCGACGGGACTCGGCCGGCCGGCTGCTGCGGCGCGGCCGATGCAGCCGCGCGAGACGCTGGTGGGACGCGAGCACCGCGAGGCGCGCGGCGAGGCGCCGATGCGCGTGGTGCGCCGTGCGCCGCTCTCGAACAGCGACTATGCGGCGCTCGACAAGCCGACGGTGCAGCGCCAGCGGGCGGTCGGCGATGGGCTGCGGCCGGAGGCCGACGCCGAGGAGCTGCTGGACATTCCGGCGTTCCTGCGGCGGCAGGCTGACTGATGTGATAGGTTAGCGTGTCTTACATAACGCTTCGGGAGCGGCGCACCATGATGGGTGGCGCTCCCGCGGGCGTCCTGAGGGACGCTTGTCATCCGCAGCTTGCTGCGGTCGTTTGAGAAGGACAACACAAGCCTGAGCAGCATGGTCGGACAGCGGACGCTCAAAAACTCGATTCGCGCCACTGGCGTCGGCCTGCACACGGGCAAGAAGGTGCTGATGACCTTGCGCCCCGCGGCGGCCGATTCGGGCATCGTCTTCCGGCGCACCGACCTGCCGCAGCCGGTGGACATCCGCGCGCACGCCGAGAATGTCGGCGACACGATGCTCGGCACGACCCTCGGCAGGGGCGAGGCGCGCGTCTCGACCGTGGAGCATCTGCTGTCGGCCTTCGCAGGTCTTGGCATCGACAACGCGATCGTCGAGCTGTCGGCGCCCGAGGTGCCGATCATGGACGGCAGCGCCGGACCCTTCGTGTTCCTGCTGCAGTCGGCGGGCATCGAGGAGCAGCGCACCCCGAAGCGCTTCATCCGCGTGAAGAAGCGGCTGCGCGTCGAGGACGGCGACAAGTGGGCGCAGTTCGATCCCTTCGACGGCTTCAAGGTGAACTTCGAGATCGAGTTCAACCACCCGATCTTCAAGCGCCGCGCGCAGCGCGCCTCGATGGACTTCTCCACCACCTCCTTCCTCAAGGAAGTGAGCCGCGCGCGCACCTTCGGCTTCATGCGCGATCTCGAGACGCTGCGGGCGCGAAACCTGGCGCTCGGCGGCAACCTCGACAACGCGATCGTGCTCGACGATTTCCGGGTGCTGAACGAGGACGGACTGCGCTACGAGGACGAGTTCGTCAAGCACAAGATCCTCGACGCCATCGGCGACCTGTACCTGCTCGGGCACAGCCTGATCGGGGAATTCTCCGGCCACAAGTCGGGGCACGCTCTCAACAACAAGCTGCTGCGGGAGCTGCTGGCCGACGCTTCCACCTGGGAAGAGGTCGTGTTCCAGTCCTACAAGGACGCGCCGATTTCCTACATCGAGGCGCCGGCGCTGCCGGGCCCGCGGAGTTGATCAGCGCGGGCGCACGCGCACCACGATCGCGGTGAGGCCCGGCGCGGCGGCGAGAATCTCCCGCTCGAGCTCCTGGACGCTGTAGCGCAGCCGCGCGGACCAGGCGGCGGATTCCGCGAATATGACCAGCGTGTCGTCGCGCTCGACGACGCCCGAAACGCGCGCGCGGATTTCTGCGGCGAGATGCTGCGACAACCAGTCGTTCCAGAACTTCGCGCGCGCGGCCTGAGCTGTGACGCGCGTCAAGGCCGGTGAGCGCCGTGTGAGTAATTCCTTTACAGAATCCGGTCGTCGCGGATTACCGACGGCACCACTGCTCACTGTCGAACTGCCGCGCTTGTCTCGCCGGACCTTCTTGGGCATATTGAGGCGGAAGCTGTATCGGCAAACCCGCTGAAAGGCGGGGACGCAAAGCCACCGGTCTAAAGCGAGGAGCCATGACGGCGGGGTTGCCAGCATCGTACAGGTATTTATCTGAACGAGAACAGGGCGATACACGCTCGGGGCGCACGCCCGGATCTAAGTCTCGGCTCGCTGCGAGGGGTGACATAACGCACCCGGAACGCATGGCATGAACGTCATTCTTCTATCCAAGCGCGACGGCAAGGCCCGCCAGTTCAATCTGGCGAAGCCTCTGACGCTGGGCGTCGTCCTCACGGTGACCACGGTCATCGTCGGGGGCGCGTTTGCGCTCGGATTGCAACTCGGGAAGGGCGTGCACCGCGAGCTGGCGCTCGCTGAGACGACGCGCTTTGCGGCACTCCTGGCGCAGCAAAAGCAGGAAATCGCGGGCCTCAAGCAGCAACTGCAGCTGCGGATCGATGCCATGGCGATGCGCATCGGTGAGGTGAACGCCCACGTGATCCGCCTCGACGCGCTCGGCAAGCGCCTGACGGAGATGGCGGACATCGACAGCCGCGAATTCGACTTCGACCGCGACCCGCCGAGCGGCGGCCCCGAGGGCGAGGGCGTGAGCGCCCAGATCCCCGATCTCTCGCAGATGCTGACGCAGCTCGAGGCGCGCGCGGACCTGCGCGAATCGCAGCTCGCGGCGCTCGAGAACGTGATCCTGACGCGCGAGCTGAAGGAAGAGATTCACCCCGAGGGCCGGCCGGTCTCGACCGGATACATCTCCTCCTATTTCGGCGAGCGCGCCGATCCCTTCGACGGCCTCGAGAAGTTCCACAAGGGCGTCGACTTCGCCGGCACCCTGGGGTCGGACGTCGTCGCGGTGGCCGCGGGCGTGGTCACCTGGGCGGGCGAGCGCTCAGGCTACGGCAAGCTCATCGAGATCAACCACGGCGACGGCTACTCGACCCGCTACGCGCACAACGAGCGCACCCTGGTCGCCGTCGGCCAGACGGTGAAGCGCGGCGAGTCGATCGCGCTCATGGGCTCTACCGGGCACTCGACCGGACCGCACGTGCACTTCGAAGTGCTGCATAACGGCCGCCAGGTCGACCCACTGTCCTTCATCGGCCGCTAGGCCTTCCCACCTTGAATTTCCGCGCCCGAGAACCAATTGGGCGTGGCTCGCGTCTATTGCGTACAATACGCCGCTTCACGAGCCCGGAGCAGAAGATAAGTGCTTGTCGGGCAAGATATTTTCTCTCTTTTACGGATACCCCTTGCTCGACTTCCTCACGCGCATCTTTGGCAGCCGCAACGAGCGGCTTCTTCGCGGCTACTCGCGTTACGTGCGGGCCGCCAACGAGATCGAGCCCGGGATCCAGTCGCTCGGCGAGGAGGCGCTGCGCGCTAAGACCCTCGAGTTCAAGCAGCGCCTGAAGGACGGCGCGACCCTCGACGAGCTGCTGCCGGAGGCGTTCGCGGTGGTGCGCGAGGCGGCGTGGCGCACGCTCAAGATGCGCCACTTCGACGTGCAGCTGATCGGCGGCATCGTGCTGCACAAGGGCATGATTGCCGAGATGCGCACCGGCGAGGGCAAGACGCTCGTGGCGACGTTGCCGGCGTATCTCAATGCGCTGACGGGCGAGGGCGTGCACATCGTCACGGTCAATGAGTACCTGGCGCAGCGCGACGCCGACTGGATGGGCCCGGTCTACCGCTTCCTCGGCCTCACCGTCGGCGTCATCAAGAACGCGCAGACTCCGGCCGAGAAGCGCGCCGCCTACGCCTGCGACATCACCTACGGCACCAACAACGAATTCGGCTTCGACTACCTGCGCGACAACCTCGCCTTCAGGCTCGAGGACCGGGTGCAGCGGCATCTGAGCTTCGCCGTCGTCGACGAGGTCGACTCGATCCTGATCGACGAGGCGCGCACCCCGCTCATCATCTCCGGGCCCGCGGAGGAGTCGACCGAGCTCTACCTGCGGATCAACCAGCTGGTGCCGCGCCTCACGCGCCAGAAGGACCGGGAAGAGGAAGGGCCGGGCGACTTCTCGGTGGACGAGAAGACCAAGCAGGTGCACATCACCGAGGCCGGCCACGAGCACGTCGAGCGGCTGATGGCGGACGCGGGGCTGCTGCGTGAGGGCGAGAGCCTGTACGACCCGGCCAACATCCGCCTGATGCATCACCTGAATGCGGCGCTGCGCGCCCACGCGCTCTACAAGCGCGACGTGGAATACATCGTGCGCAACGGCGAGATCATCATCGTCGATGAGTTCACCGGCCGTACCATGATCGGCCGGCGCTGGTCTGACGGGCTGCACCAGGCCGTCGAGGCCAAGGAAGGCGTGCGGGTGCGCGAGGAGAACCAGACGGTCGCCTCGATCACCTTCCAGAACTACTTCCGCATCTACCGGAAACTCTCGGGCATGACCGGCACGGCCGACACCGAGGCTCCGGAGTTCCTGCAGATCTACGGCCTCGAGGTGGTGGTCATTCCGACGCACCGCCCGATGGTGCGCAAGGACAACCCCGACTTCGTGTATCTCACGCAGCACGACAAGTTCCAGGCGATCATCGAGGACATCCGCGACTGCGTCGAGCGCGGCCAGCCGACGCTGGTCGGCACCACCTCGATCGAGACCTCGGAATACCTGTCCGGATTGCTGCAGAAGGAGGGCGTCGGGCACCAGGTGCTGAACGCCAAGCAGCACGAGCGCGAGGCGCACATCGTCGCCCAGGCGGGCCGGCCGGGAACCGTCACCATCGCCACCAACATGGCCGGCCGCGGTACCGATATCGTGCTCGGCGGCAACCTCGAGGCGGAGCTCCACGCCGCGGGCGAGATCGACGCGGCCGCGCGCGAGGGGCTGCGCGCCGAGTGGCAGGCACGGCACGACAAGGTGGTGGCCGCCGGCGGGCTGCACATCGTCGGCACCGAGCGCCACGAGTCGCGCCGCATCGACAACCAGCTGCGCGGCCGTTCCGGCCGCCAGGGCGACCCGGGCTCGAGCCGCTTCTACCTCTCGATGGAAGACAACCTGATGCGCATCTTCGGCGACCCGGTGCGCACCAAGCGGCTGCTGCAGATCGCCGGCATGAAGCCAGGCGAGGTGATCGAGAGCGGCATGCTCACCCGGCAGATCGAGAAGGCGCAGCGCAAGGTCGAGTCGCACAACTTCGACATCCGCAAGCAGTTGCTGCTGTTCGACGACGTCGCCAACGATCAGCGCAAGGTGGTCTATCACCAGCGCACCGAGATCATGGGCACCGAGGACCTGTCGGCGGCGATCCGCGGACTGATGGAGGACTCGGTGGGCGGCCTCCTCGATGAGCACATGCCGAAGCACGCCGCGCCCGCCGACTGGGACCTGAAGGGGCTCGCCGCGGCGGTGCTGCGCGACTTCAACACCCGGATCGACGCGGAAGCCTGGCTCCGCCAAGAGCCGGAGCTCGAGGAGCAGACGCTGCGCGAGCGCGTGCTGCGCGCCGTGGACGAGACCTACGTCGCCAAGGCAGCGCGCGTGGGCGCGGCCAACCTCCGTCTCGCGGAAAAAGAGGTCATGCTGCAGAAGCTCGATCAGCACTGGCGCGAGCATCTGGCGGGCATGGAGTACCTGAAACAGGGCATCCACCTGCGCGGCTATGCGCAGAAGGACTACCGCTACGAGTTCAAGCGCGAGGCCTTCGAGCTCTTTGCCGCGATGCTCGATCGCGTCAAGTACGAGACTTCCTCGTTCATGGCGAGAATCGAGATCCGCACTCCGGAGGAGCTGCAGCGCGAGGAGCAGGAGCGCTACGCCCGGCTGATGCGCGCGCTCGAGGCGCAGCACGCGGAAGTCGGCTCGCTGCTCGCCGGCGATGGCGCGGCGACCGAAGCGCAGGCCCAGGCGGCGATCGCCGCAGCCGCCGCGGCGGCTCCTGGCGTCCGCGCCGGCATTCGCTCAGCGCCGCCCCCGCCCCCGCCGCCGCCACCGGCGCCGGAAGCCGCGGCTCCCT
>JASHQW010000180.1 GCA_030038875.1 Gammaproteobacteria bacterium
ACGTCGTTGTACTCACTCGCTCCCGCGGCGCCGAGACCGTCCGCCTCGCGGAAGTCGAGACCGTAGCCGATGCCCGCGCGGTAGTTGAGCGCGAGCACGACGTAGCCGCGGCTGGCGAGGTACTGGTTCATCGCGTAGGCATTGCTGTAGTAGTGCATGTAGTGCCAGGCGGGCAGCATCTGCCGAATCGGCCCGCCGTGCATGAAGACCACGGCAGGATGGCGCGCGCCCGCGCCTCCTGGCGGCACGAACAGCACTCCATGAGCGGCGACGCCGGCGCGCTCCGGCAGATCGACCGGCTGCGGCTCGATGAGGTCGGCGGCGGGGAAGTCCGCGGGTAAGCCCTCGGCCATGAAATCCGCGATCGGCTTGCCGGGGGTGAGGACCGCGGCGTGCGCCGGAATGCGGGCATCGGCGCGCAGGAAGGCGATGGTCGCGCCGTCGGCCAGCACGACGGGTTGCGTCTCGATGCCGGCGCCGCGGCTCAACTGCTCGAGGTGCCCGTCCGTGGTCGAGAGCTGCCACAGGTGGCGGCGGTTGATGTCGCCGGCATTCGCGGCGTACACGATGCGGCTGCCGTCGGGGCTCGCCGCCGCGTATTCGATCTCGAAAGCCCCCGGGGTGAGGAGCTGCGCGGAACCGCCGGCGGCGGGCACTGAATAAAAGTGCAGCCAGCCGTCGCTCTCGGCGGGGAACACCAGGCGGTCGACTCCGGCCCAGAAGAGCTGCTGAGGGGAGCTCAGCTCGTGGAACACGCTGCCCGCGCCGCGCGGCGCCCGGTAGATCTCCGTCACGGTGCCATCGGCGAGCCTCGCGACGCGAATCGACCAGGGGAGCCCCGTGCGGTGGGGAATAATGCCGACCTCGTCGCGCGTCCACGGAATGCGCAGGAACGCGATGCGCGTGCCATCGGGAGACCAGCGCGGCTCGACGTCGTAGGAGAAGCTGGCATCGATCCAGCGCAGTGTCTGGTCCGCGAAGGTATAAACGCCGACGAAGCTGTGATCGCCGCGCTCGCACACGAACGCGAGTTGCCTGCCATCCGGTGAGAAGCGCAGCGCTCCGACCGCGCCCCGGGTCTTGAAGAGCTGCTCGGCCTTGGCGCCCTTGCGGGGAGCGACGCTGAAGACCTTGCCTTCGTGGAGGAAGAGAACGCGCTCGCCGTCCGGCGCCGCCACCGGCGCGTGGCCGTCGCCGAGCTTTATGGCGCTACGGCCATGGAAGTCGACGAGGTAGACCTCCTGCACGACCCCGGCCGTGAGCTGCGCGGGGTTGGGCGCGGGCTTGTCGGGGTACTCGAAGTCGCCGCCCCGCACGTACACGAGCTGATCGTGGTGCGGCACGAACGCGAGATCCTCGATCTCGAGGCCGTCGTCAGCGGTGTAGTGGGTGAGCGCATGTGCTTCGAAGCTGCCGTCCCGCGAAGTCGCTGCCGCGAGCCAGACATTGCGCGGCCCGCGGGCATCGCTCACCCAGGCGAACGCACGGGCGTCGCGCGAGGCGACGATGTCGGAGGCGAACGGGGCCCCGAGGATCTGCGCAATGGTGAATCCGGCCGGGAGGGCCGGCGGGGCGAGGAGGAGCAGTGCAACGGCGATGAAGGGACGAGCGAGGCGCGCCTGAGGCATGGATCATCCTTTGCAGCAAGATCGTGTCATTGTCGCATTTGCGTGCGGCACGGTCCCGGCGGCGCGCGCGCGCCGGGCGCGGGAAAGCTCCGGGCCGTGAGCGACCGGCGGCGCAGAAGCTAGGCGATGAGATCCCGATACGCGTGCCAGGTCGCGTAGCCGAGGAGCGGCGCGACCCATACCATGCCGACGAGCAGCGTGAGGAAGCCGATCGCCGTCACCGCCACGATGACGGCGCTCCACACGAGCATCGCGGGCAGGTTGGCGAAGGTCGCCCGCACACTGGCACGGATCGCATCGCTCGCGCTCGCGTGGCGGTCGATCATGAGGGGCACTGCCACCACGGATACCGAGAAGACGAAGGCCGCGAGTAGGGCACCGCAGGCGATGTAGCCGAGCATCTGCTGCGTGCCTATGGACTCCGCGCCTCCCCACAGTGCGACGGCCAGGCTCGGCACGGAGGCATTGAAGGCAGTATCGAGGACGACTGCAGAGAAGATGAACCACACGAGCGCGACCAGCGCGAGCACCCCGGCGAAGTGCATCAGGCCCTCGGGATTACGGCTCAACCCCCGCAAGGATTCATCGAAGCCGAGCTTCTCGCGGGCCGCCCGCCGCCGCGCCAGCTCGCACAGCCCCGTGGTCATCACCGGGCCCACCAGCAGGTAGCCGGTTACGGCCGCGGCCGTCAGATAGAAGTGCGTGCTGCCCAGCATGAGAAGCACGGCGCCCAGAATCGCGATGAGCGCGCCATGGGCGAGCCCCGGCTTGCCGATCGCCTTCAGGTCGTCCCAGCCGCGGCGGAGCCACTCGAGCGGCTGCCGCATGGCCACGCGGCGGATCTCGACGTGCAGGGGCTCATGTTTGCCGACGCTGATGGAGGTGGTCATGGACGTCTCCCTGGCAGGGCCGCGCGCGCCGCGGGTGGCGGTTCGGCCCGATAGTACGCTTGTCGCGCAGGGGAGGGGATGGTGGGTGCGGGCGCCGCGCCGGTACACTGGGAACGGTCGCGCCCCCGTAGCTCAGTGGATAGAGCGACCGCCTCCTAAGCGGTAGGTCGTCGGTTCAACTCCGGCCGGGGGCGCCATAACCACGATTGTCTATTCCTCCCGGCGCATAAGGGATTATGCGTAAGTCCTCTTGCGAATGGCCTGCCTGGCCGAATCAGTCGCAGCATCCGCATGACAGAGCCTGAGGGAGAGATCAATGGAGCATCGCTTGGGACGTCGGCTGTCGATCAACATACCGGTGCGACTGAGATGCATGGAGTCGCGCGACAGCGGCTGCAGGTGCCTGGGTCGCCTGGAGAACGTCAGCGCCAGTGGAGCATTGATCAGGACTGAGCTTGGTATCCGCCCGGCGCCCAATGTCTTCGTCGAGAC
>JASHQW010000181.1 GCA_030038875.1 Gammaproteobacteria bacterium
TGCATGAATAAGGCGAGATCACGTTCCCGGCGAGGTCGGTGAAGGTGAACAACTGGGTAGCCGGGACGCCGTACAGATACTCGAAGAACGGATCGATGTTCACGTCCTTCAGCTCCTCGATGCTGCCTTCCTTGGCCAGTTGCCAGAACGCCCCCACCGTCCAGTGCAGCCGCTCGTCCGGGTCGCTCGACTGCCAGCGGATCTCCTGCACGTAGCTGTCCTGGCTGTTGGTCATGACGTTCGGCGTCTCTTCGTCGCCGAAGCCCGCCGGCAGGTGAATGCCGTCGGCATTGAGCAGCGGATACCAGGAGCAGGGCGGCGACGCCGGCGGCGGCACGCCGCACGACAGACCGCCGAACAGCGGATTACTCGGCCAGCCGAGGCTCTGATAGAAGGCGAGGTCGTACACGGTTCCCTGGTAGCCGGTGTACTCCTTGCGGTGGTAGTACGAGGTGTTGGAGATGATCGCGCTCTTGGCCAGGTCCCACTCGAGCTTGAGCGCCGGCAGCACGTACTGGTCGGGGTCAGGAATGCGCTCCGGCGTCGCGGTGTTGAACACCCCCTCGCTCGGGTTGGAGTACGCCGGCCAGTAAGTCGGCTGGTCGTGCTCCTGGCGGTTCTGATAGAGGATGCTCGGCGTCACGGTGAACCCCGACGCCGGCTGCCAGATGGCCGCGAGACGCAGCACCAGCGTGTGCTGGTAGTTGACATTGTGGGCGATCACGTCATCCGTCGTATCACTCACCCGATCGATCCAGCCCCCGTCGTAGCGGTACCAGGCGCTGGCGCGAAAGCCGAACACGCCATCGACCACGGGCTGCCCGTGCGCGATGCCGAACTCGTAGCTTGGCTGGCCATACTCGGTGTAGGAGGCCTCGCTCCTGATATAGGTGCTCTCGGAGCTCAGGCTCGGCTGCGTGAGTATGTAACGCACCGTGCCGCCCTCGGAGCCGGAGCCGAACAGCGTTCCCTGCGGGCCGCGCAGCACCTCGACGCGCTCGAGATCGAAGGTCTTCGGCAGCGTGTCGTCGGGATTGAAGCCGACGCTGCGCATCTGAATCGGCGTGTCGTCGATGTAGATGCCGGTGGTTCCGGCTCCCGCCGACGAGGAAATGCCGCGGATCGAGATGGCGTTGGTACCGGAATTGTCGATGGTAACTCCGGGCACGAAGCGTACGATGTCCTGCATGTCCTTGATGCCACGGTCGTCCATGTCCGTTTGGGTGAGCGCCGTCACGCTGATCGGCACCTTGCTGAGCGACTCCTCGCGGCGGGTGGCCGTGACGACCACCTCCTGCAGCGGCCGCTCGGCCTCGCCGCCCGCGGGTGCGCCCGGCGCGCTGGCGGGACCGGGGGCGGAGGCCGCTTCGTCGGCCTGCAGCGTCCTGAGCGGCAGGGCCGCGCATAGCATCGCGATGAGGACTAAGCCGCGAGTGCTCGCCGTACGGGTTGCGTTTAGCATGGCAGTCTCCCCTCTTCTCGCAACTTTATCATTCATGACTCGAGCAGCACGGCGGCCTCCGCGTCCCAGCTGACGAATACCTCGTCGCTCCAGTCGATTGCCCATTCCGAGGTGCGCCGCTCGTTCTGCGAGAAGGCCGTGACCAGCTTGCCGCTCGTCGTCTTGATTCGGTAGGTGGAGCGATTGCCGAGGTAGCCGAGCTCCCACACCATCCCGCGCAGCTGGTTGACCCGCGCGCCGCTCGGAGGCTCCTTGCCGAGCCGGATCTTCTCCGGCCGCAGCGCCACCCACACCCGCTGGCCCGGCGCGAAGCGCCCGTCCTCGTCCACCAGGAGGTCGCAGCCGGTCTCGGGGCAGTGCACGGTGATGAGGCCCGGCTCGCAGCTGCGCACGGTGCCCTCGAAGAGGTTGGTGGTGCCGACGAAGTCCGCGACGAAGCGGCTCGCCGGGAACTCGTAGATCTGCGACGGCGTGCCCACCTGGAGCACCTTGCCATGGTCCATGACCGCAATGCGGGTGGCGAGCGCCATGGCCTCATCCTGGTCGTGCGTCACCACGATGAAGGTGATGCCAACCTTGTACTGCAGGTCCATCAGCTCGAACTGGGTCTGCTCGCGCAGCTTCTTGTCGAGCGCGGACAAGGGCTCATCCAGCAGCAGCACCTTGGGCCGCCGGATGAGCGCGCGCGCCAGGGCGACACGCTGGCGCTGGCCTCCGGAGAGCTGGTGAGGCTTGCGCGTCGCCACGTGCGCGAGCTGCACCATCTCGAGCGCCTCCTGGATGCGGCTCTTACGCGTCGCGCCGTCCATCTTCATGCGGCTGATGCCGTAGCCCACGTTGCGCTCCACCGACATGTGCGGGAACAGCGCATACGACTGAAACATCATGTTGACGGGTCGCTCGTAGGGCGGCACGCCGCTCATCGGCACGCCGTCGATCAGGATGCGGCCGCTGCTGGGCTCGGCGAACCCGGCCAGCATGCGCAGCAGCGTGGTCTTGCCGCAGCCCGAGGCGCCGACCAGCGCGAACATCTCGCCCTTGAAGATGCTGAGGCTCACGTTGTCGACGGCGGTGAAGCCGCCGTAGGCCTTGCTCACTCCCTCGATGACGATCTGCGGGGTGGCGTTGGGGTCGAGCCAGGGGCGGTCGGCGCTCTGCTTCTCCTGGGTAGCGATCACGCTGCCTCCTAGAATTCCCCCGGCGGGGTGGCGCGCCGCCGCTGCGGCGCAAAGAACGGCCGCTCGACGACCCGCGCGCGCGCGACGCGCCGCTCCCATACCAGCTCGCGACTGAGGTAGATCTCCGCCCAGAGCGTACCGCCGGTGCCGAAATGCGGCGCCTCCACCATGGCGAGCGCGAGGTTGCGCTTCGTGGTCGGCGACCACACCGCGGACGTGACGCTGCCCGCCTGGCGGCGCAGTCTGCGGTCGGCGTAGAGCAGCGCGTTGTGCGCGGGCTTGGTGCCCTCGACGTCGAGCCCGACCAGCCGGCGCCGTGCGCCACGGCGCTCCTCGGCGCGCAGCGCGCGCCGTCCGGTGAAGTGCCCCTTGGCGAAGTCCACGAGCCAGGCGAGCCCGAGCTCGAGCGGCGAGCGCTCGGTACCGATGAACACGGTGCGCTCGGCCGGAATGAAGTCGACCAGCGGCAGCAGAAATCCCGCCTCGATGCGGGCGATGTTGAGGGCGCGCGAGCCGATGGCGCGAATTCCGCGGCTCGAGCCCGCCTCCATGAGCGCATCCCACACCCGCTCGGCATCCTGCGGCTCCATCCACAGCTCGTAGCCCAGATCGCCGGTGAACCCGGTGCGCGAAACCATGAGCCGCGCATCGCGCCCCGCCGGCAGCGCGAAGGTCCCGAGCTCGAAGGGCTTGAGATGCTCGACGCCCGCGACTCCCGCCTTGCGCAGCACCGAATACGCGGTCGGGCCCTGCAGCGCGAGCGCGGCGACCTCCTCGGTCACCTCGCTGATCGCGACGTCGAAGCCGACGGCCGAGTCGAGCAGCCAGTCGAGCTGCCGCTCCGCGGTGCACAAGCGGTATTCATCCTCGCCGAGGCAGAACACGGTGCCGTCGTCGATCAGATGTCCGGCGTCGTTGCACCAGACGCAGTAGGCGACCCGGCCCGGGCGGAGCTTGGCGATGTCGCGCGTCACCAGGCGGTTGAGGAAGCGCAGGGCGTCGGCGCCGGCGATCCGGTACTTCACCATGGGCGTCAGGTCGTAGAGCGAGGCGGCGTTGCGGATCGCGAAGTATTCCTGCTCGACGGTGGTGAACACGTCGACCGTGGTGTAGCCCGCCCAGGGGATGAAGCTGTCGACCTGGCTCAGAGCGCGCGCGCGCTCATGGAACGGAGTCGGCAGCAGCGGCCGGCGATAGTGCGGTTCGCTCTCGGTGAGCATCTCAGGCCGCCTCCCCCACCACCTCGCGCGCGGCGTTGCGCCCGGCGATCCCCATGACGCCCCCGCCGGGATGGCAACCCGCGCCGCACAGGTAGAGGCCCCCGAGCGGCGCACGGTACTGGGCGATCCCCGGGACCGGCCGCAGCATGAAGAACTGATCGAGCGCCAGCTCGGCGTGATGCCAGTGGCCGCCCGCGATGCGGAACTCCCGCTCGATGTCCGCGGGAGTGAGCAGCTCCGCGTGCTCGACCTGCGCGCGCAGTCCCGGCGCGAGCGTTGCGAGCGAGTCGACGAGGAGCTCCGTGAAGCGTGCCCTGCCGGCGGCCCAGCCTGCGGAAAGCCCGTAGGGCGCGTACTGCGCCACCACCGAGAGCACGTGCTTGCCCGGGGGCGCCAGCGCCGGATCCGCCATCGTCGGCACCGTCACCTCGAGCACCGGGCGCGAGGAGAACTCGCCGTACTTGGCATGGTTGTAGGCGCGCTCGATGTGCTCCGGCGACGGGGCCCACAGCAGCCGTCCGCGCAGCGCCTGCGCTTCGAGCCCGGCGAATCGCGGCGGCCCGTCGAGGGCCAAGTGCAGTTTCGCGGCGAGACCGCGCGCGCGCAGGTGCACGATGCGGCGCACGAAGCCCGCGTCGAGATGCTCGCTGCCGAGCAGGCGCAGGAAGGTGGTCTTCGGGTCGGTGCTCGAGACCACCGCTCCCGCGGTGATCTCCTCGCCGGTCTCCAACACAACCCCCGCCGCCCGGTCGTCGCGCACCAGAATGCGTTTGACGGCCGTTCCAGTGCGGATCTCGGCGCCCGCGGCCGTGGCCGCGCCCCCCAAAGCCTCCGACAGCGCACCCAGCCCGCCCGCCGGCTGGGCGAGCCCCCCGCCCTCGCCCGCCGCGGCCGCCAGGCGATACAGCAGCGTGAACACCGTACCCGGAGAGCGCGGCCCGTAGTTGGTACCGAGCACTGCATCGAAGGCGAGCGCGCCCTTCAGCAGCGGCGACTCGAAGTGCTCATCGAGCAGGTCCTGCACACACATGGCGCCGATGCGCAGCAGCTCGCGCAGGTCGCGCCTGCCGAGAGCACGCAGCCGCCACCCGAGCTGAAGAAGCGCGGCGCGATCCCTCCAGCCGGAGGTGCCGAGCCGCGGCGGCGTC
>JASHQW010000182.1 GCA_030038875.1 Gammaproteobacteria bacterium
TGTGCAGCCGATAGGGCGCATCGGTGGAGATCGGCGCCGTGAATACCAGGTTCTGATAGTAAGGGAACGGCGGCAGCGGGAAGTTGATCGGCGGCGACGTCAGCTCCTGGAGGCTCGCATCGAGCGCCGTCGCGATCCGCGGCGGGTTGTACCAGCTGAAGTCCTTCTCATCATCAGTGAAGCGCAGACCGGTCGTCAGGTTCCACTGTGACGCCGGGTGCCAGATCACGTCGCCATAGAGCGCCCCGGAGCGCGCATACAGGTGGTTGTACATACTCTCCTGCCACGGGTCTCCGAGCAGCGAGATCCCGAGCAGCGGCTCGGTCACGGCGCTGATCGGCCCGTAGACGCCGCCGGGAATGCCCTCGGTGTTGTTGAGCAGAGTGTCGATCGTGTTGGTGTAGAGGTTCAGCTGGCTGTCCTGCCAGGCGTCGTCGTAGTAGTAGCTCGCTCCCGCCACCCAGTCGGCGAGCGCGCTCTTGCCATGGAGCGTGAACTCCTGCGAGTAGCTGGTGTTGCGCTCGATGTTGGCGTCGTCGAAATACAGGTACAGGCGGTCGGTGCCGTCCTGGTCCTCGCGGTTGAAGGTATTGAAGTGCCGCCAGGCGCTGATCGAGGTGAAGTCGCCGAAGTCGAAGGAGTGCTCGATGCGCAGCGTGAGGCCGTTGAAGCTGCGCGTCTCGCGGCCGTCGACCACGTCGTTCATGAGCGGCGCGGTGAACGGACTGATCCAGGTGTCGGGATTCGTCGGAAAGGTCGGCAGCCCGGGGGCCGGCGGCAGCGACACGACACTGATCGCCGGACGCGCCGGCTGGTCGAGCTCCTCGTGCTCCCAGATGAGCCGCACGCTCGTGTCCGCGGGCGCTTTCCATAAGAGCTGCCCGCGCAGGCCCCAGTCGCCGTCACGGTGGTAGGTGGCGCCGGTCGCATCGTCCCGCAGCCAGCCGTCACTGTGATTGTCGACGAACGACACTCGGCCGATCAGGGTGTCGTCAATGAGGGGAGCATTCACCATGGCGTCGAGGTACTCGGTGCCGTAGTTGCCGAAGCGTGCGCTGGCGTCGGCCGCGAATTCGTCGGTCGGCGCATTGCTCACCACGGAAATCGCACCCGCCGCGCTGTTGCGCCCGAACAGCGTCCCCTGCGGGCCCTTCAGCACCTCAACGTGCTGCACGTCGTCGAACAACAGCAGCGCCCCGCCGGTCTTACCCGCGTAGACGCCGTCATCGTAGATGCCGATCGGCGAGTCGGTGCCGATGCCGAAGTCGCTGATGCTGATGCCGCGCAGCGTATAACCGGGCTGCGTCGGTTGCTCATCGCTCACGCCTAAGCCCGGAATGTAGCCGTCCATGCGTGCCAGGTCCGTCGCCTGGACACTCTGCATCTCCTCACTGGTCACCACCTGCATGGCGATCGGCACGTCCTGTGCGGCCTCGGTGCGATGCTGTGCGGTGACCGTGATGGTCGTGAGCGCGCCCGTGTCCGCCGCGCTCGTGGCTGGCGCCGGGGGGCCCACGTCGGCCGCAGCGAGGCGGCTCGCGGTGAGCGCGAGCGATGCAGGAACGAGAAGGATTCGGCGGATGGTCATGATCTCTTCAGTCTCCAGGTGAATTCTCAGCTGCTGCAGCTGCCCGGCATGGCAGCAATCCATTCGCTAATGAGCTCGAGTCCCTCGCGATGTACCGTGCCCCGCCCCTGCTCGGGCATCATCACGCCCGGCTCGCGCGAGGCCATGCGAAAGGGAAGGATCGAGTCGTCGGGGTGCCCCGGCACGATGTCATAGAGGTGATCGCCGGTGCCGCGGCCTGCTGCGACCGGTGGTTTGCACAGGCCGAGATGCCGATCGGCCGGCGTACCGGCATCGAACGTCAGTCCGGTCGTGTCCGCGGGCCCGGACGGGTTGTGGCAGTGTCCGCAGTTGATCTCGAGATAGGCCCGGGCGCGCGCTTCGAGCGGCTGCGTGGCATCACGCCAGGCGGCGCTGCGCGGCAGCTGCACGGGCGGCGGCGGAAGACCCGTGAGATACCCGATCTTCTCGAGATAGGTGAGCTGGTTCTGCGCGCCCTCTGGGTAGGGGTAGTCGCGGTTGAGATGGCGGGCCTTGGGACCGATCGGCGCAATGGCACGGGTCTTGAGATTCGTCACGTGGCAGCCGGCACACTGATTCTCGTTCGGTACTACGTAGGTGAACCGCTCGCGCGCGCCGTCGGAAGCCACCAGCTCAAGCGCCACCTCGTCGCCGGTGCGCGCGAGCTCGGCATCGGTCTGCTCGGCGTTCCACACGTAGGGCAGCGCCACCCAGCCGTGCTCGCGGCGCACCAGCAACCGTGTCTCGATGAGGCGCACGTTGCCGAGGTTGAGCCCGCTGCCGGTGAAGTCGCGTGACTGATCGTAGGTGCGCGCCACCGCGGACGCCGCGGCGCCGGCGTGCGGGTAGTAAAAGGTCTTGCTGATGACGGTGCCGACGGGAAAGTCGAAGGTCTGCAAGTCGGAATACCGCGCCGCAGTACCCGGTGGCATCCACACCGTGCGCAGCTTATGCGCGTAATCGCTGAACAGCGCGCTATTCAGGTCGAAGGGCACAACGCCGCGGTTGAGCGCGAGACGGTCACCGTCGCGGAACACAACGTGCCACTCGCTCAGGCGCTGCGGACGTCCGTCGGGAAAGAAATGCACCGGGGGCGCTGCTGTGCGAGCGCAGCCCGCGAGCAGAACCGCCGCGAGCCACAGGCCGGCCCGCGCCCCCGCGCGGCGCTCAAGCAAGGCAGCAGGCACCGCTCAGGTCCGGCCCGCGAGCTCCACAGCGGGCAGTTTCGGCAGCTCGCACCGGAACGGCGTCGCGTCGGTGCTCGGATTCTTGTACTGGTGGGGTCCGTCCGCATTGAGCACTCCGACGGCCCCGTTGCGGATGCAGATGCGCTCCGCAGCCGGAGGCTGCCCGTTGACGAGATTCTTCTCGTCGCGGTAGCCGTCCCAGACGATGTCGGGAAAGTGCCCATTGAGGCCGAACATCGTCACCTTGAGCGTCTTCAGCTCGAGTGCGTCCGGCGAATCGCCCCCGCCTGAGAAGCGATTGTCGTAGATAAAGATTGCGCGCGGATAGGGATCGTAGTGCGGGTCGATCCCGGGCTTGTTGTAATAGTTAGTGGAGAAGTAAGCCGAGATGATCACGTTGGCGGTCTGATTGTCGGCAATGTCGTTGTCGAAGATCTCGACCTGGCTGTTGGAGTTCACTACGACACCGGAGCCCGCCGGCACGCTCGCCACGGCCGCACCTTTGGCGGCGAAGCTGCCGAGGTTGTTCTTGAACACTTTGTTCCTGAACACACGCGTCGAGTGTCCGGGCTGGCTGAGGTTCGGCATGTTGAACACCAGGATCCCGCCGGTGTTCCCGGTGGCGAGGTTGTCGTAGACGTCGGCGTGGATGGTGTTCTCGATCTCGATCCCGGCGACATTCTGCTCAGCGTGGCAGCGGCGCACTATGACGTCGGTCGACTGGCCGACGTAGATGCCGGCATCGGACGCTCCCCACGAGGACGAATCCTCGATCAGCACGTTGCGTGAGCGCACCGGATAGATGCCGTACGCGCCGTTGCTGGTCTTCGGACCGCCGCTCCAGGCGACGCGCACGCCGCGGATGGTGATGTTCTCGCCGTCGTTGATCTTGAGCCCGTCGCCCTTGGTGTCCTCGATGGAGAGATTCTCGATCGTGAAGTCACTGCCGTAGACGAGAATGCCCTCCGGACCGGAGATCTCGTTCGTGAACGTGAGGATGCTCTTGTCGGCGCCGGCTCCGCGAACCGTCACACCGTTCGCGCGCAGCGTGAGGACGCGATCGAGCGCATGCTTACCCGGTGGGATCTCGATCACGCTGCCGGGCTTGGCGTCCAGAAACTGCTCCTGCAGCTGCTTCTGGAAGGCGGCGTCGGCGGCTGTGAGTCCGGCCGGCCTAGAAGGCCCCTGCCGGCTGCAGCCCGCGGCGGCAGCGACACAAACGGCAACGATGGCGATCGCACGCATGGGCTCCCCTCGCATCAGGGCTGCGGGCCGAGTCATAGTGATTAATCCCCCCTGAAAAAGGCGGCGCACGATATCACGTCAGCGCGCGCGGCGCTGCTCTGGCGCTAGCCGGTGATTCCGTAAAGCGACTGAGAATTTTCTGTAGCGCCCGCGCCGGATTATGTCCGCCGCGAGCGCAGTTCCTCCATGGCGGAGAGGGGGAGATTCGAACTCCCGAAGCCCTTGCCGCTCCGGATACACACTGGCCACTTCCTCGGCAATCAGTGCGTACTGAGTTGTGCCGGTCGTATCGCTCTCGCCAGCCTATCGCTGCCCTGTGCAGACACCTCTGTCCACACGCCGCGGTCTCGCAACTGAGTCATTCGGGATGATGAGCGCGCCTTCCAGGATCCCCGGAGCCCCGGAGACTCCGGAACCCCGGGGAGCACCGGGACCCCGGAGCACCGGGACCCCGGAGCTCCACGACCGGCAACCTGCCCACACTTCCGGTCATCAGGGCCGGGCAGCGATCGGCCGGAGGCTTTACTTTGAGACGAACTGCGCAGGCAGCTGAATGCCGCGCGCCGCAGCTTCCTGTAACGTATGGGTGCTGAGGTAGACCAGCGTCACCATCGGCGCCTGCGCTGCGCGGACCGCATCCCCGAGCGCCTTCTCATAGCAACCTCTCAGATCGTCGCTCGGTATGAGGCCGACACGCGTACCGCGCGTGCACACCACCCACGCCGCATTCTTCAGGCGCCCGTAGAAAGTCTTGGCGTCTTCGGCCTTGCTGAGGTCGAGACCCTGGCTGCTGACCGGAACGGAAACGGGAACCACATGCTCCTTGGCCGAGGCAGTGCCCGCGAGGCAGGTGCCCGCCAGGACGGCGGCAGCAATCAGGGACGAGGCGCCCGTTATGCGAATGGACCTGTTCATGTGAATCTCCGAAAAAAAATGTTGTTGGGAAAATTCGTGTGAGCACTTACCGGTTCAATGGATACGAGGGCCGCGCCCGCCAAACAGCTACCACTGAATTGCGGCCGGGCAGATCGGGAGGGTGAGGGGACCGGCGGCTGCGAGAAAGCCGAAGGATTTTGGTTGCCAATTCGACCGTGCGGCACTCATATACATGGGAGGGGAGGTGGAGCTGCGTCGTTATGCCCGTCGTTCACCCCAAGCCATCTCTGGTCGAGCGGCTGTTTACGGAGCACCGCGGTGCCTTACAGGCGTTCTTCCGCCGACGCATCCGGGCCAAAGCTGACGCATCAGACCTGGCGCAGGAGGTGTATCTGCGCATGCTGCGGATCAGCGACCACGAGGCGATCCGCAATCCCGTCCCCTATCTCTACACGGTCGCCAACAACCTCGCGAAAGAGCACGCGGTGCTCGAGCGCCGGCAGGCGAGCGGCGTCGACATCGACGAGCTGGAAACACACGAGCAGCTCGAGTCGCTGCCCGCATTCGATGGGGACTTGGATCAGCTGCAGCGGGCCGAGAGGTTGCGGGTGGTACTGAAGCAGCTGCGGCCGAAATGCCAGGCCGCCGTGACGCTGCGGTTCACGGAGGGGCTCAGCTATCGGGAGGTCGCCATCCGGCTGGGAGTCTCCCCGCAGATGGCAAAGAAGTACGTGGCACAGGCGTTAGTGCATTGTCGACGCCGCATGGCGCGGTTAGGTTGAACTCATGATCACCAACGACGAGCAGACGCGGGCCGCGATCGCCGCACAGGCGGCCGAGTGGTTCGTGGCAAACGATGCGGGGCTGGACGAGCGGGGGTCCGCGGCGCTGGTCGCATGGCTCAGGGCCTCACCGACCCACGTCGAGGAGTTCCTGCGCGTGGCGGGAGTCGCGCGCGATCTGGGCGCCGCCTGCAGCCACCCCGCCCATTCCGCGGATGCACTGCTGGCGCGTGCCCGGACGGAGACTGACGGTCCGGTGGAGTCCTGGTGGTCACGGCTGTTGGCGCCCCTCACGGACCTCCCGGCGCCGCGCTGGCAGACCGCCGCGGTCGCGGTGGCGGCGCTCGGCGTGGCGAGCGTGGCGCTGCTCCTGTCGTGGAATCGCCTGCCTGTCGCGCCGCTGCCGGCTCCCGAGGCCGTCTCGGCGCTGCACTACTCGACCCTCCACGGAGAGCTGCAGACTCATCGTCTGGCGGATAACTCCGTGCTGCATCTGAACAGCGACACTGACGTCACGGTCCGCTACAGCAAGAGTGAGCGCCTAGTCACGCTCACCTCCGGTGAGGCCGCCTTCGAGGTGACCCACGAGTCCGGGCGCGCGTTCCGCGTGCTCGCAGGCCCGGCGCAGGTCCTGGACCTCGGAACCCGGTTCGACGTGCGCCGCGAGGAGCGCTCGGCCGTAGTGACTGTGGTCGAAGGGCGGGTGGCGGTCGCGCCGTCCGCGACACTCGGAACGAGCGGCGCCGGGGGCACCCAGGCCCAGCCGCAGCAGCCGGTCGAGTTGGGTGCCGGCCAGCAGCTCAGTGTGGCTGAAGGCGCGTGGCCCGCCACCCCGGTTTCGGTCGACCCGCAGCGCACCACGGCCTGGCTCAACCGGCAGATCATGTTCGATGGCGAGCCGCTGGAGCGGGTCGTCGCCGAGTTCAATCGCTACGCGCAGAAACCGATCGAGATCACATCGCCTGCGCTGCGGGACCTGGAGATCAGCGGGGTGTTCTCGGTCGACGACAGCGAAGCGTTCATTGCCTTCCTGCGCAGCCTCGAGGGGGTGCAGGTCGAGGTGACCGACACGCGCATCCGTGTGTCGCAGAAGTAGGCCCTGCTGCGATGCACAATTCGGGCTGAGCGTTCCACGACCGGTAAACTCCCGGCCCAAAGGGCGACAACAAGCCCCGATCCGAAAGCCGCTGGGGGTGTTAGCCTTGCGTCAGCCGTCGACGCAGATTGCGACTGCGGTATCCGCAGTGCTGCGTGCAGTCGCCATCGGCGTGCCCCTTGCGCTCGGTTGCGTGCCCGCACTGTCGGCCCAGTCCGCGGCGCCAGCGGGGCCAGCGGTCGCTATTCCTGCCCAGCCCCTGGCCCAGGCACTGGCGGCGCTTGCGCGGCAGACCGATCTGCAGCTCCTGTATGTCTCCGGGCTGGTACGCAACCGCACGTCGCACGCTGTTCCCGCCGGACTTTCCGCTGACGCGGCGCTCGCCGCGATGCTGCAGGGGACGGGGCTCAGCTTCGCGTATCTCACCGTGAATACGGTGCGCATCCTCGCCGCGGCACCAGCACCCGAGGGGCGGATGCCGGCCCGCATGAGCGATGAGCCGTCCGAGGTGATCATAACCGCCAGCCGACGCGAGGAGAACTTTCAGGACATACCGATCGCGATCCAGACAATGACAGGGGATCAGCTAAGTCAGCTCGCCGTGACCACTTTCGACGATCTGCTGCAGTACACGCCGAACGTGACCTACAGCGGCAACGGTCCGGGCACCGGCAATATCTTCATCCGGGGGCTCGGTTTCGTCGGCACCGGTAATCAGAGTCAGTCGACGACCGCGCCCTTCCCCGCCGTTGCGCTGTACCTGGACAACCAGTCCATGCAGTTCCCGGCGCGCAACAACGATGTGTATCTCATCGACATGGCACGAGTGGAAGTGCTCGAGGGGCCACAGGGGACGCTCGATGGTGGTGGCGCTGAGGCCGGTATCATCCGCTACATCACCAACAAGCCGAACCCGAGTGTCCGGTCCGGCGAGTTCAATGCGGCCTATGGCACCACTGCGGGCGGTGACTCGAACGGGAGCCTCAATGCGACCTTGAACCTGCCGCTGATCCCGGAGACGCTGGCGGTGCGAGTGGTGATGTTCTCCGAGCGCCGCGGCGGTTACATCTCGAACGTGCCGGGAACCATTGGTTTTCCGGCGGGCTCGCTCCCGGCGGTCTACGGCGGAAACCCATCCGCCAACAACGCGGGGCTGGTGACATCCGATGCCAACCCCGTCATGTATCAGGGGCTACGGCTGTCGGCGCTGTATCGGGTCAACGATGACTGGAGTCTGCTCATCCAGCAGAGCTACCAGGACATGGACGCCGAGGGCTATTTCTACGCCTATCCTCAGGATCCCAGCGGCAATGCGCTGGCGCCGTATCAGATCACGGCCTTCACTCCGGCCTACAACAAGGACCGTTACGAGAGCACGGCATGGACACTCAACGGCAACGTCGGCGCGCTGAAAGCCGTCTACAGCGGCAGCTATCTGGTGCGCCACATCGACGCACAGCAGGACTATTCCAACTACCTGCGCAGCATCCACGCCGGCTCCTATTACGCCTGCATCGGACCGGGGGCTGGGTACTTCAACGCTAATAACTTTCCCGTGCTGGCCACGCACAAGCTGCAGTGCTATCCACCGGTGGGGAGCTGGTATGACGGCGTTCGCCACACTCACCAGACCCATGAGCTGCGCGTCACCAGCAGCGAGGACCATCGGGTTCGCGCGCTGCTCGGCGCGTATTGGGAGAAGTTCGTCATCGACGACAACATGAATTTCAATTATCTCGCCATTCCGCAGTGCGACACCCAGGCGCAGATCGCGGCAGCTCTGGCTGGCACGGGACCGGACTGCCTGTCCGCCGTTGGGCCGGTGCCAGGGCTGCACGCGAGCGATCCGGGCCTTCGCGAGAACATGAACAACGCCTTCGGTGAGGACGTGCAGCGCGGCTACCGGCAGTACGCCCTCTTCGCGTCGGTTGATTTCGACCTGATCCCGAAAGTCTTAACGCTCTCCGGCGGCACGCGCCGCTACCACTACGATGAGTTCGAGCACGGCTCGGAGTGGTACAGCGAAACCACCAGCGATTTCCCCATCGGCTACGTGGTCGATCATGCCAACGGGGCTTGCACGGCCGCGGGATACTGCGGTTTCCCCCTCAACCTCGACAAGAGCGAGAGCGGGTTCTCGAGCCGCGCCAACCTGAGCTGGCACATCACGCCGGACATCATGACCTACTACACATTTGCGCAGGGTTTTCGCCCGGGCGGCTTCAATCGCAACGCGTCGTTTCCCGGCCTGCCGACCAACCTTGCAGGGATTGCCCCCTATTGTGGTGCGGCATCGGCCGACCCAAGATGCCTGCCGGGCGGCAGCCTGTTCCAGGCTAACAGCAACCAGGCGGTGCATTCTCTCGGCTACGACTCGGACACCCTGGTGAACAACGAGATCGGCTTCAAGAGCGAGCTCCTGAGCCACCGGCTGCTGCTGAATGTCGCCGCCTACCGCATGAATTGGGACCACGTCGCTTCGGATCTGTTCGATCCTACGTTTCTCGGCTCGAGCAGCTGGATCGAGAACGGCCCGAGTTACACCATCAGAGGCGTCGAGCTGCAACTGACTGCGCGCCTGCCCTCGGGACTCACCCTACAGGGCGCGAGCTCGTGGAACAGCGTCCGGCAGGTGAACTCTCCCTGTCTGGTCTCAGCGGGCGTCACGCTAACGACCCCGAACAATCCGACTCCGGCCGGCGAGTGCATTACGATCGTCGACGGCCTCCCGTACCCGGGTCCCTGGGGCGCGGCCGGTACCGCGGCGCCGTTCGCGCCGCCCCAGATGTTCAATCTGCGGGCGCGCTATGACTGGAGCATCGACAGCTATCGGCCGTTCGCCATCGTCAGCGCCGCTCACATTGCCAGCATGAGCAACGCCCCGGGGAGCTTCCCGAACGGCAGCGCACCGGCGGAAAGCCCTCCGACGACCGTGTTTCTCAGGTACACGATCCCCGCATATACGATCTATGACGCGTCATTCGGAGTGGCCAAAGACAACTGGACGGCGCAGATCAGCGGCAGCAATCTGACGAATACCTACGCTGCCACGAACGTCTCAGCGGGTGAATTCATCAAGGCGGAAGTTCCCGTGCGGCCGCGGGTCTTGACGGTGATGTTCGGCTACAGGTTCTGATCGTCACAGGAAGCGCTGCAGCCTGTCACAGATCGAAGAGCGGGGTTGCGAGAAAAGCCTATCTTTTGGCGGAGAGGGGGAGATTCGAACTCCCGAAGCCCTTGCGGGCTTGCCGGTTTTCAAGACCGGTGCAATCAACCGCTCTGCCACCTCTCCGGCGCAGTCAAACCCTGCCGTTGGGAGCGATTCTATCAGGGGGCATGCGCAGGCTGCCCCGCGCCTTCAGGCCTGCGGCGGCCCCTTGTAGCCCGGCAGCTTCGCCGCCTCCGGCGAAGCTGCCAGTTTTAATGCAACGGCAACAGAGCTGTTGAATGCGGCGCGCGTGGGACCGATCGTGACCCGCGGGCGGAAGAAGTCGGCCCATTGGAACTCGCAGAACGCCGTCGGCGCTTTGTCGTACCCGCCGGCCTCGCGCACGTAACCGGCGAGCGAGCGATATGGATCGTCGATCAGCTTCTCGAGATGGTCGGGAATCGCCTCGAACGACTGCAGCTGCCCGTGCTGGTCGATCGGATGCGCCCACTGGGCATCCCTCATCCGCGGCCAGAACTGCGCGATAGGCACCTTGGAGAAATCGTCCTCGACCAGGAAAAAGCCGGTGTCGATGCCGGCCTCCGATGCCGCACGGCCCAGATGATGATGGTCGGTGATGTAGAGCTTCCCATCGGGCCCCCATACGGCGGGGATGGGGTGATCGAACAGGAACGCCTTCTGCTCGTGCTTCTTCAGCGACTCGAGCTTAGCGCGCTTGTCGTGCACCTCGATCATGCCGACCGTGATCTGGGTCGGCCGCAGGCGGTGGATCCCGACCTCATGCAGCTTCGGCATTGGCGTTCCCGGCCCGGAGCTTCGATCGGGCTGCACCAGAATCGTAACACCGCGTGGGGCGCCGCCGACCCGTCAACACCGGTGGGGACGAATCCGTTGGCGGCCAGGACGAATCCGTACGGGTCAACTTCAAACCAAAACGCTCCCGGGTGTCTCATACCTACGGCAGTCACGCTGCTGGGAGGTCAACATGAGGCTCGCGGGCTGGGCGGTCTTCGGATCCCTGCTCATCAATGTGGCCTTCGGACTGGTCGTCACCGGCGCAGTACACGCCGCCCGGCCGGCCGTCGCCACCACGCTCGCTCGGTGCACCCACCATTCTCCGAGCGCTACGCGCCGGCCGGTCGCGGGTCACTATCTCGCGGCCGTGCGCATGGGCTGGGCAGTCGGTTGAAAACCGGGCGTACCCCCTGACGCGCCCGTCGGCCGGGATCCGGTGCGCAACGGATTCCGCGCCGTTCTGGCCGTGCAAGCGGCCAACGTCAGTGGCTCACGGCCGAGGCCGCGGCACGCGCCGCAGCGCGCTCACGCCGCGCCGAGCGCAGCATCGACACCGCGGCGTAGATGACCACGAAAGTGATCAGCCAGCGGATCGGCTTCACCGAGTCGTGCTTCAGGACGTAGCTCAGGATGGAAAACGCCGCGGGCACTCCGACCAGGCTGCCGACGCTCAGTCCGAGCGAGGCGACATGGGAGAAGCGGCCGGAGCGGAAGAACCCGAGGCTCGCCACCGGCTGGAGCAGACCGTCGCTCGCCATCATGATGGGGTAAGCCGCAATCGGCGCCATGCCGAGCAGCGACAGGAGGATCATGAGCGGCGCGTAGTTGCCGATGCCGACGCACATCAGCGCCCCGAGCACGAAGCTGACGGCGACCGCGAAGGGAAACCTCCAGCCCGCCAAACCTAAGGCAGTGCCGCCCGCGGGGAAGGCGCCGAGGTTGCTCATGGCGAAAAAGCCCGCCGCTAGGAGCAGAGCGACTCCCATGAAGATCTGAATCGAGCGGCGCGGCATCCGGCTCACCACTCCCGCTCCCAGCCACGCCCCCGCCGCGGAGCTCGCCACCATGGCGGCGAGCAGCAGCGGCTGCACCGCCACGACCGAGATGAGGAGAAAAGTCTCGATAAAGGCCGCGAGGTTGAGGCCCACGTTGAGCGTGCCGGGAATCAGCTCGTCCGCGACTTTGCCGCGAAACTTGAGCAGCGCAGTGGTCGGCGCGAACGACCCGATCCCGAGCGTATCGAGGAAGGTGGTGAGGGCGCCGATGGCCGCGTCCGCAAGCTGCGGCCGGCCACGCAGCCCGTGGCGGCGCATCGCCGCCAGCCAGCCGACGGCGAACGCGACGTTCACCAGCACGAGGACCGCAACTACCGCTTTGGTCAGATCCAAGAGGATCTCCCCCGCAGCCTCGCATGAATGCGGGCGAGGCTATCGACCGCACGCAGATACTGAATCGCCGCCCGCGCGGCGAGACTGCTCGCGCCGTGGAGGGGAATCGACCGCACCGGAGTGACCGGAAAGGCGAGCTCCGCGTCGGACATGCCGAGCGCGCGCTGCGCCAGGAGCCGTCCCATCAGAGTCGCCATGGCGACGCCGCGGCCATTGTAGCCGAGGCCGGCGAGCAGCCCCGGCGCGAGCTCGTGCAGATGCGGCAGGTGGTCGCGCGTCATCGCGACCAGTCCTCCCCAGTGATACTCGAAGGCGACGCCCGCGAGCTGCGGGTAGATCTCGACCACGGCGCGGTAGTGGTGGCGGCAGGAGCGGGGCCCCGGCTCCCGGCCGAAGGTTCCGCGTGCGCCGAGCACCAGCCGTGCGCCGGCAGCGAGGCGGAAGTAGCGCAGCAGATGCCAGGTGTCGGAGGCCGCCTGACCGCCGGGCAGAATCTGCGCCCGTTGTGCCTGCGTGAGCGGCATGGTCGCCACCTGGAATGAGGGCACCACGATGATGCTCCGGCGCAGCGCGCCGACCAGGGCGCCGCTGTAGGCATTGGTCGCAACGATCACGATCGGAGCGCTGACGGCTCCGTGCGGCGTCTCGATCTGCCACTCGCGTGCTGCGCGGCGCAGGTGCAGAGCCGGGGTATGCACGCAGATCTCTGCGCCGCTGCGCGCCACCGCGCGTGCCAGACCGTGCACATAGGATAACGGCTGCACGGTGCCGCCCCGCCTGTCGAGCAGCCCGCCGCAATAGCGCCTCGAGCCGGTGAGCAGTGCCACCTCGCGCGCCGCCAGCAGCTCGACCGCCGCGCCGCGCCGCCGCCACTGCTCGACCCGACCGGCAAGCTCGCTAAGGGCCGCCTGCGAGGTCGCCGGCTGGATCCAGCCGCTGCGGACGGCGTCGCAGTCGATGGCATGGCGGCCGATGAGCTCGAACACCAGGTCGGGTGCGGCCCCGACGCTCGCCACCAGCCGCGCGCCGCGCTCGGGACCCAACCAGGCCTCGAGCGCGTCCGGGTCGGTCTTCAGCCCCGGGATGACCTGCCCGCCGTTCAGGCCCGAGGCGCGCGTGCCGAGCGCCTGCGCCTCGAGCACCAACACGACGCGCCCGGCGGCGGCCAAGTGCAGCGCGGCCGACAAGCCGGTGTAGCCCGCACCAATGATCGCGATGTCGGCACGCCTCGGCCCCGCGAGCGGCGCGAGTGCGGGAGCTGCGGTCGCAGTCGCGGACCACAGCGACTGCGCTGGCGCAGCCGTCATCGCCCCTCCCCTCGTCGAGAATCGATTATTGGATTTCGTGCCCGCGGTCGGCGTGGCGACTCTATAGGCAGTGCGCCGCGACGGTCAAACGCACGGCCCGTGCCCGCTGGTCGCCGCGCAGCTTCCTCCCCGCGCCGCGCTGTGCCAGACTCCGCCGCGGCCTCGAGTTGCGTCTCTCAGGGGGTGGCGCATGCAATTCTCTGCGCGTTGGGCGGCAGCACTCTGCCTCGCGGCGGCGAGCGCCGCGCCGTGCGCCACGCCGGCGCCGCCCCCGCCGCTGCCCGCCGAGCATCTCGCCATCGAGTCCCTGCCGCCGCGCAGCCCGCACTGGGTCTACGTGGTCGATTACGC
>JASHQW010000183.1 GCA_030038875.1 Gammaproteobacteria bacterium
GACACCGGCCGCGGTTTGGCCGCCGGCAATGTGAGCAGCCACCACACGACCCCGGCGACGGCAATTCCGACTAGTAGCAGCAGCGCGAGCACCACCAGGCGCGAGGAGCGCGCTGGGGGCCCCTGATGAGGAATGCGGGTGAGGTCGGGCCCGGGCGCGGGCGCCGCGGCAGAGTACAGGCCCTGCAGCTCCGCGTACTGCTCGCCGATCAGCTCCGCGTAGCGGCGCAGGTGGCCGCGCACGTACACGGCGGCGCCGAGCGCGGCGAAATCCTCGCGCTCGAGCGCTTCGAGAATGCGTGGATCGACGTGCAGCTTCTCCGCCGCCTGAAGCGTCGTGAGTCCGCGCGCCTCGCGCGCCGCGCGCAGCCGTGCGCCGATGCGCTCGCGCGCTCCGCCGCCAGCCTCGCTCGTCGTCATGGTCTTCAGCCGCGGTTCTTGTCGAGCGCGGCCAGGGCGCGCGCCTGATCCGAGCCCGGGTAGTCGAGCTGCAGCCGCCGCGAGTAGCGCTGCGCGGCCACCGCATCGCCCTGCGCGCGCGCCACACGCACGCCGAGCAGCAGCAGATCCGGGGTCGCATTGTAGGTGCCGATGTAGCCGTCGATGCGCGCGCGCGCCGCGGCCAGCTGCCCGTGATCGAAGTCGAGCGCGGCCATCTGGAAAGCGGCCTCGGCATAATTCGGCCGCACCTGGATCGCGGCGTTGAAATCGGCGCGCGCTTCGTCGTCGCGCTTGGCGGCGCGCAGGCACACGCCGGCGTTGGTGTAGGCCGCCTGCGGCGTGCGGTAGAGGGGATTGTGCGCGGCCTCGAGGAAGCTCTTGACGCCTTCGTCGGTGCGGCCGTTCTGGCACAGGTACACCGCGTAGTTGTTGACGACCTCGGGGTCGTGCGGCGCCAGCCTCAAAGCAGTGCGGAACTCCTCGTCGGCCTTGGCGAGCTGGTTCATGCGCTCGAACAGCATGGCGCGCGCGCTATGCACGTTGGGATTGCTCGGATCCTCCTCGAGCGCGCGGTCGAGCTTCATCTTGGCGAGGTTCAGGTCGCCCTGGTTCATGTATTGAATGCCGAGCTGGGTGTTGTCGGCGGCTGCCTCGCGCTGATTCGCCATGTGCAGCGGCGTGCTGCTGTTTGAGACGCAGGCGGCGAGGATCACGGCCGCGACGGCGGCCAGGGCCCCCAGGGTGCCGCGCGGGTGGGTGGTGGTGTTCACGGTTTTTCTCATGGTTGTACGGCGACGCCGATGATCTTGCTTCCGAGCCGCACCGTGGTGCGGTCGATCACCCGTCCGGCTAGCTGCCCGCAGGCGGCGTCGATATCCTCGCCGCGCGTGCGGCGCACGGTGGCGAGCACGCCGCGCTGCAGCAGCTCGTCGCGGAAGCGCTGGATGACGGGCGCCGGCGAGCGAGTGTAGCGGGTGCCGGGGAACGGGTTGAAGGGGATGAGATTCACCTTGGCGGGATGTCCCTTGAGGAGCCGCGCCAGGGCGCGTGCCTGCGCCGGGGAATCGTTCACGCAATCGAGCATCACATACTCGAAGGTGACGCTGCGGCCGTTTTGCTCGTCGAGATAATGCCAGCAGGCGGGCAGGAGCTCGCCGATCGGGTGCTTGCGGTTGATCGGCACGAGCTCGTTGCGCAGCGCATCGTCCGGCGCATGCAGCGACACCGCGAGCGCCACGTTGCTCACCTCGGCGAGCTTGTAGATCTGCGGCACGAGCCCCGAGGTGGAGAGCGTCACGCGGCGGCGCGACAGATCGCAGCCGAAGTCATCGAGGAGGATGTCGAGCGCCGGCACCACGTTGCGGAAGTTCGCGAGCGGCTCGCCCATGCCCATGAGCACGACGTTGGTCACGCGGCGCTCACCCGCCGCTTCGGCACCCGCGGCCGCCGCCGAGCCAGCCGCCTCGCGCGCGAGCTCGGCGCTCGCGAGCCACACCTGGCCGACGATCTCAGCCGTGGAGAGGTTGCGGTTGAAACCCTGCTGCGCCGTCGCGCAGAACGAGCAATCGAGGGCGCAGCCGACCTGCGAGGAGATGCAGAGCGTCCCCCGGTCGGGCTCGGGAATGAACACCATCTCGAACGCCTGGGCGGCATCCGCCTTGAGCAGCCACTTGACGGTGCCGTCGGCGGAGCGCTGCACGCGCACGATCTCCGGCGGCCGCACCTCGGCCTGGGCGGCGAGCCGGGCGCGGAAGTCCTTGGCGAGATCGGTCATCTCGGTGAACTCGCCCGTGCCGCGCTTGTAGATCCAGTTCATGAGCTGCCGGGCGCGGAATGGCCGGCTGCCGAGCTGCGCCACGAAGGTCTCGAGCGCGGGGCGCGGCAGTCCCAGCAGATTGGTGCGCTCGGTGGCGAAGGTGCTCATGGGGACGGCGCTGCTTCAGCTGCGCGAGTGCAGCTCCGTCGTGCTGAAGAAGTAGGCGATCTCGCGCGCCGCGGTCTCGATCGCATCCGAGCCGTGCACGACGTTCTGCTCGATGCTCTTGGCGAGGTCGGCGCGGATCGTGCCCGGAGCGGCCTTCTTCGGATCGGTCGCTCCCATCAGATCGCGGTTGCGCGCGATCGCATTCTCGCCCTCGAGCACCTGCACGATCACCGGGCCCGAGGTCATGTAGCGCACCAGATCCTTGAAGAACGGACGCTCGCGATGGATGGCATAGAAGCCCTCGGCCTCGCGCTGCGACAGGTGCAGCATGCGCGCGGCGATGATCGAGAGTCCCGCCTTCTCGAAGCGGGCGTACACCTCGCCGATAAGATTGCCGCGGACGCCGTCGGGCTTGACGATGGACAGAGTGCGCTCGAGCGCCATTCGATGGATCCCTTCTCTTGAGGCTGAAATGGATGGGGGCCCCGCAGGCAAGCGCGCAAGTTTACTCAGGAAGCGCTCCCGCGGCAATTTGCGACGTGCCGGAAGTACCGGTTTGGTAAGGCTTTTTTGGGCGGCCGGGCGCCCCTTTGTGAAGCCGGCTTTAAGACTTCAGACCGAGAAGCTCTCGCCGCAGCCGCATTCGCCCTTCACGTTGGGGTTACGGAAGCGGAACGCCTCGTTGAGGCCCTGCTTCACGAAGTCGACGACGGTGCCATCGATCAAACCGAGGCTCGCGGAGTCCACGAACACCCGCACGCCGCGGTCCTCGAACACCGTATCGCCGGGCTGCTGCGCTTCGGCGTAGTTCACGACGTAGGCGAAGCCCGAGCAGCCGGTCTTGCGCACACCGAGCCGCAGACCGATGCCGCCGCCCCGGGCAGCGAGAAAGCTCTTGACGCGATTAGCCGCGGATTCAGTCAGCGAGATAGCCATCGGACCTCAATATTCTACCGCTTACGGCCATTGCAATAAGCACTCGCGCAGCGCGTCCTCGATCACCAGCAGCCGCCCGAGCTTCTCGACCGGAACCGAGCGGCTCGCCGCCCAGTCCGCAGGACGCCCGGGAGGGAGCGCCGCGCGGGTGCGACCCCTTAGCTCCTGGCACAGCCAGCCGGCCACGTCCAAAGTATGGGGGCAGCCGAAGGCCTGAACCCGTGCGTCCTTCACAGTGTCGCCTTCGATGAGCAGGTGAAAGCGCACCCAGGTCTCCTCGCTGGGCCCGCCGGCCTCGCCGCTTACCACGGTGCCCGCCTCGCCCTGCGAGGCAAGCTCGAGGACCTGCGCCACTCCGGAAGCCGGGGAAAGTGCCCGCAGCCGCGTCACCTCGCGGGTGATAGCGGCGGCGGCGGCGTCGACTTCCGCAGCCCTGGTCGAGCGCCCGAGGCTTAGGCGCAGCGAGCACCCCGCGAGTAGCGCATCGCGTCCGAGGGCCCGCAGTACATAGGACGCTTCCGCGGACGCGGAGTTGCACGCCGCGCCGGTCGAGACCGCGAGCTCCTTGAGCGCGCCCACCAGGCTCTCGCCCTCGACGCCCTCGAAGGACACGTTGAGGATGCCGGGCACGCGCGGAGCCCCCGCCCCGTTCAGGTGCACGCCGCCGAGCATGCCGAGAAGGCTCCAGAGGCGGTCGCGCAGTGCGCTCAGGCGCGCGCCTTCAGCGGGCAGCTCGGCCGCGGCGATCTCGCAGGCGGCGCCGAAACCGACGATCTGGTGGGTCGCGAGCGTCCCGGGGCGCAACCCATGTTCCTGGCCGCCGCCGAAGGTCACCGGCTGCAGCAGCCCCCTGGCGCTCTCTCGCACGTAGAGCGCGCCGACACCCTTCGGGCCATAGAGCTTGTGGGCGGTAAACGAGAGGAAATCGACCGGCAGCGCTGCGACGTCGAGCGGCAGCTTGCCGGCGGCCTGGGCACAGTCGCTATGGAAGGCGACGCCCCGCTCGCGGCAGAGCGCGCCGATTGCGCCGATGTCCTGCACGACGCCGATCTCGTTGTTCACGCCCATGAGCGAGACGAGCTGCGTGCCGGGGCGCAGCGCCGCCGCCACGGCGGTCGGCGTGACGATCCCTGAGGCGTCCGGCGTCAGGTAGGTGACGCTGAAACCCTCCTTCTCGAGGCGTTTGCAGGGATCGAGCACGGCCTTGTGCTCGGTGCGTGCGGTCACGAGGTGGCGGCCGCGATCGGCGTTGGCGCGCGCCACGCCGAGGATCGCCAGGTTGTTCGATTCCGTGGCGCCGGAGGTGAAGACGATCTCCCCGGCGCCGGCGCCGATCAGGCCTGCCACCTGCGAGCGCGCCCGCTCGATGCGCGCCGCCGCGGCGCGCCCGAACGCGTGGGTGGACGAGGCGTTGCCGAAGTCGCCCTCGAGGGTGAGGCAGCCCGCCATGGCCGCGGCGACCCGCGGATCGACCGGCGTAGTCGCGGCGTAGTCGAGATAGATGGGAGGCGCGGCGCTCATCGCGGCGGGTCGCCGGCGTGGCGGCGGCGGTTCTGCACGGCGGTGAGGATGCCGCGCAGGATGTTGGCCTCGTTGTGGTCGAGCTCGGCGCGCTGCAGCAGCCGGCGGATGCGGCTCATGAGATGCGTGCCGCTCTCGGTACGGTCCTTGAAGTCGATCTCGTCCAGCACCGCGGCGAAATGCGCATAAAGCTGCTGCATCTCCGCGGCGGTGGCGAGCGGCGCGCCGGCAGGATCGGCGGCCGGTGCGGGCGTGGCTCGCGCGCGGTAGAGCTCGTAGGCCACGAGCTGCACCGCCATCGCGAGATTGAGCGAGGGGTAGGCCTCGCTCGCCGGAATGCGCAGCAGCACGTGCGCCGCTTCGAGCTCCTCGTTGGTGAGTCCGGTGCGCTCGGCTCCGAACACCACCGCCGACGGCGAGCGGCGCGCCTCGCCGACGATGCGCGGGGCTTCCGCGCGCGGGTCGGCCACGCGGAAGTACTGGTCGCGCTCGCGCGCGGTGGTCGCGGCGACGAAGCCGCAGCCCTCGAGCGCCGCGCCGAGCGAGTCGACCACGCGGGCCGCGGCGAGCACGTCGTCGGCACCCGAGGCGCGCGCGGTCGCTTCCGGGTGCGGGAACTGCTTCGGCCGCACCAGCCACAGCGACGTGAGCGCCATGTTCTTCATGGCCCGTGCGGCGGCGCCGATGTTGCCCGGATGCGAGGGCGCGACCAGGACGATGCGAATGTCGGGGGGATCCATCTGGTAGGCTACTTGCACTGCCGCCGCAGCGGGCAAAGACCGCGCTCTTTGCCCGCGGTCGACGGAGTAATGTCCGGCAAAATCGGTAAAGCCGATTTTGCCCAATCAATAAGCGAGCTTAAAGACCGTGCAGCCGCTTCTCAACATCGCCGTGCGCGCCGCGCGCCGCGCCGGGGAGGTGATCGTCCGGAGCCTGAATCACCTCGAGTCGCTCACCATCGCCTCCAAGGGGCGTAACGACTTCGTGAGCGAGGTCGACCACGCCGCCGAGCGCGAGATCATCGGCACGATCCGCCGCCATTATCCGCAGCATGCGTTCCTCGCCGAGGAGAGCGGGCGCTCGGGCGAGCACGACACGCTGTGGATCGTCGACCCGCTCGACGGCACGACCAACTTTCTGCACGGCTTCCCGGTTTTCGCTGTGTCGATCGCCTGCCAGATCAAGGGACGCCTCGAGCACGCGGTGATCTACGATCCCATGCGCCAGGAGCTCTTCACCGCGAGCCGCGGCGCCGGCGCGCACCTCGACAATCATCGCATGCGGGTCAGCAAGACGCGCGCCCTCGACGGCGCGCTCGTCTCCACTGGCTTTCCCTACCGCGCCAACATGCGCTACCTCGACGCCTATCTCGCCATGCTGCGCGCGGTCACCGAGCATGTGGCCGGCGTGCGGCGCCCCGGCGCCGCGGCGCTCGATCTGGCGTACGTGGCAGCCGGGCGCGTCGACGCTTTCTGGGAAATCGGCTTGAGCGCGTGGGACACGGCCGCGGGAACGCTCCTCATCCAGGAGGCGGGCGGCCGCGTCGGCACCTTGACCGGCGCCGAGTACCGCCAGGAAGGACACATCGTCGCGGGCACGCCCAAGGTATACGCCACGCTCCTCGAGACTCTCGCGCCGCACGTCCCGGAGGATCTGCGCGGCGGCTGAGGCACGGCGGTGCGCGCCCGCGCGCGCTCACAGCACCGCGGCCGCTCCCTCGCTTTCCACGGGTCGCTTGTGTAGAGTCCAGCGAAAATTCGGGGGTTCCGATGGCGCGACAACTTCTGGCGACCAAGTCGATCGCCGAGCTGCACGAGCAGGAGTCGAGCGGCAATCAGCTGCGGCGGGCGCTCGGCTGGGTGCACCTGACGCTGCTCGGCATCGGCGGCATCATCGGCACCGGCATCTTCGTGCTCACCGGCACCGCGGCCGCCAACCACGCCGGCCCCGCGCTGCCGCTGTCGTTCATCGTCGCGGGACTCGGCTGCACGTTTGCGGGGCTGTGCTACGCGGAGTTCTCCGCCATGATCCCGGTCTCGGGCAGCGCCTACAGCTATTCCTACGCGACCCTCGGCGAGGGTATCGCCTGGTTCATCGGCTGGAACCTGGTGCTGGAATATCTGTTCGCGGTCGCGACCGTGTCGGTCGGATGGTCGGGCTACGTAGTGAGTCTGCTCGAGCAGCTGCACATCCACTTGCCCGCACAACTAACCAACGCGCCGTTCGGCACGCCTATGGGCAAGGAGGCCTTTGAGATCGTCGCCACCGGAGCGATCATCAACGTGCCGGCGATACTGATCGTCGCGGTCATCGCCACTATCTGCTACATCGGCATCAAGCAGTCGGCCTGGTTCAACTCAGTCATCGTCGCCATCAAGGTGACGGTGATCCTGCTGTTCATCCTGATCGGCGTGAGCTACATCGACACCGCCAACTGGCAGCCATTCGTGCCGCCGAACGGCGGGCAATTCGGGTTGTTCGGCTGGAGTGGGGTGATGGCCGCCTCCGGCGTCATTTTCTTCGCCTACATCGGCTTCGACGCGATCTCGACCGCCGCGCAGGAGACCCGCAACCCGCAGCGCGACATGCCGATCGGAATCCTGGCGAGCCTCATCATCTGTACCATCCTCTACGTCATCGTCTCCACGGTGCTCACCGGCATGGTGAGCTACAAGGACCTCGATGTCGCCGCGCCCGTCGCGCTCGCCCTCGACCGGCACAACGCCCCGTACTGGATCGGTATCGCGGTGAAGCTCGGGGCGGTCTGCGGCATGACCTCGGTGATGCTGGTGATGACCATCGCCCAGGCGCGCATCTTCTTCGCCATGGCGCGCGACGGGCTGCTGCCGCCGTTCTTCGGGCGGGTGCACCCGCGCTTCAAGACGCCCTCCACCGGCACCGCGATAACCGGGTTTTTTGCCGCGCTGGTCGGCGGACTGTTTCCGGTGAAAATCCTCGGCGAGATGGTGGCAATCGGCACCCTGGCCGCCTTCGTCACCGTGTGCATCGGCGTGCTGGTATTGCGCCGCACGCGCCCCGATCTGCCGCGCCCGTTCCGTGCCCCTTGGGCGCGCTTCACCTGCATAGCCGGCGCCGTGGTGTGCGGCGCGATGATGTTCTCGCTGGGGCCCGCCACCTGGGCGCGGCTGGTGATCTGGACCGCAGTCGGCGTAGTGATCTATGCCTTCTACGGCTACCGGCACAGCTGTGTGCGCAAGGCCAACGGCGGCGCGCTTGCGAGCCCCGCACCCTCGCGCTAGCCCCCTGGCAGCGCTGCGCGCGCTAGGGCAGGTGATCGAGGGCCGCCTTCTTGACCGTCGGGAATACGTGCTCGGCGGTGAGCCCGCAGTCGAGAGCGATGGCGCTCGAGATGTAGATCGAGGAGTAGGTGCCGGCGATGATGCCGATGAGCAGCGCCGCCGAGAAGCCCTTGAGCACAGGTCCCCCGAGGAATAATAGCGCCACCACCACGATCGAGGTGACTACCTTGGTCATGATGGTGCGCGACAGTGTCTGATTGATCGACTGATCGAGCACCACGTCGGGCGGCGAGCGGCGATTGCCCTCGAAGCGCTCGCGGATCCGGTCGAACACCACCACCGTGTCGTTGAGCGAGTAGCCGATCACGGCGAGGATGGCCGCCACCACCGCTAGGTCGAACGACATCTGGGTGAGGGAGAAGAACCCGACCACCAGGATTGGATCGTGCAACACCGCCAGGATCGCGCCGAGCGACAGCCGCCAGGTGTGAAAGCGCACGGCGAGATACCCGAAGATGAACAGCAGCGTGAAGAACAGCGCCCACATGGCGCTAATCCTGAGCTCGTTACCGACCTGCGGCCCGACGACCTCGAGCTGCACGACCTGCGCGCCGGGGTCGATGCCGCGCAGGGCAGTCTCGAGCTCGGTGCGGATACCGGTCGCGGTCTGCTTCGGATCCGGGGGCAGGCGGATGGCGATGTCGCGCGAGGAGCCGAAGGTCTGCACCGAAGCGTCGCGAAAGCCCGCCGCCGTGAGCCGCGCGCGCACCGTGTCGACGTTGGCGGCCTGCGGGAAGCCCGCCTCGGCGCTCACGCCGCCGGTGAAGTCGATGGCGAG
>JASHQW010000184.1 GCA_030038875.1 Gammaproteobacteria bacterium
CGCACGACCGAGCCCAGGAGGCCGGCAAGGGGGTTGATCTTGCCTACTCGATCCCCAGGGAGGGCGCCATCAGCAACTACGACGTGCTGGCGATCCCGGCGGACGCGCCCCACGTGCACAACGCGCACCTGTTCATCAACTATCTGCTGCGGCCGGATGTCGCCGCCCGCAACTCCAACCTCATCAAGTACGCGAACGCCGTCATCGCCTCGATACAACCGCTCGACCCGGAGGTGGTGAGCGACCCGGGGGTGTATCCGCCCGCCGAGGTGCGCGCACGGCTCACTCCCGAGCGCCCGCGGCCTCCCGAATACCAGCGGCTCCTCACCCGCATGTGGACGCGGTTCAAGACTGGAAGGTAACGTTCCCCCGTGAGCTCGCAACCTACGCCCGCCGCGGCTCCGTCCGCGGCCGCCACCCCGGACGCCGCCCACTACGTCCGCATCGTCGATGTCAGCAAGAAGTTCGGCGATTTCACCGCGGTCGACCATGTCTCGCTCGACATTCGCCGCGGCGAGATTTTCTGCCTGCTGGGCGGATCGGGATCGGGCAAGACGACGCTGCTCAGGATGCTGGCCGGCTTCGAGACGCCCACGACCGGCAGGATCGAGATCGAGGGGCAGGACCTCTCCCGGGTGCCGCCCTACGAGCGCCCCGTGAACATGATGTTCCAGTCGTACGCGCTCTTTCCGCACATGAGCGTCGAGAAGAACGTCGCCTTCGGCCTCGAGCAGGAGCATCTCGGGCGCGACGCCATCCGCCGCCAGGTGGGCGAGATTCTCGAGATCGTGAAGATGAGCGGCTACGGCGCGCGCAAGCCGCACCAGCTCTCGGGAGGCCAGCGCCAGCGCGTGGCCCTGGCGCGAGCGCTCGTCAAGCGTCCGAAACTCCTGCTGCTCGATGAGCCGCTCGCCGCCCTCGACAAGAAACTGCGCGAGCACACGCAGTTCGAGCTGCTCAACATCCAGCAGCGCCTCGGGGTCACCTTCATCGTGGTGACGCACGACCAAGAGGAGGCCATGACGCTCGGCACCCGGCTCGGGGTCATGAACCACGGGCGCATCGTGCAGGTGGGCACGCCGAGCGACATTTACGAGTCCCCCGCCACGCGCTTCGTCGCCGACTTCATCGGCTCGGTCAACATGTTCGCGGGTGAGGTTTGCGCGAACGGCGCCGACGGCCTGTGCATCAGGAGCGCCGACCTCGGCTGCACGGTGCGCGCCGAGCGCGCCGCCGGCGGCGCCCATGGCGCCACCGTGTGGACCGCCATCCGGCCCGAGAAGGTGCAGATCTCCCGCACGCCGCCCGAGGGCGCGGAGGCGGCAGGGGGCGAGAACCTGGTGGCGGGCGCGGTCAAGGAGATCGCCTACATGGGCGATACGTCGATCTATCTCGTGCGCCTCGACTCGGGCAGCATGCTGCGGGTGACGCTGCCGAACGTGCTGCGTGGCGCCGAGCGCCCCATTGCCCGCGAGGAACGGGTGTGGCTCTCGTGGCACGGCTCGAGCCCGGTGGTGCTCACCGAGTAGGGATGGCAGTGCGGCTGTCACAAGTCATGGGCCGGCGGCTGATCGCGGGGATTCCGACCCTGTGGCTGCTGGTGCTGTTCCTGATCCCCTTCATCATCGTGTTCCGCATCTCCTTCTCCGAGGTGCGGCTGGCGATTCCCCCCTACACCCCGCTCATCAACTGGCACCACGGCGCGCCGCACCTCGAGGTGCACTGGTCGGCATACTCGTTCCTGTTCACCGACCCGCTCTACGTGAGCTCGTACCTGTACTCGCTCAAGGTGGCGGCGGTGTCGACGCTGTGCTGTCTCCTCATCGGCTACCCGATGGCGTATGCCATCGCGCGCACCGGGGATGCGACCCGGCCGCTGCTCCTGATGCTGATCGTGCTGCCGTTCTGGACCTCGTTCCTGCTGCGCGTGTACGCCTGGATCGGGCTCCTCAAGAACAATGGCGTGATCAACAACGTGCTGCTCTCGCTCGGGGTCGTCCATCACCCGCTCGCGCTCATCCAGACCGACTTCGCCGTCTACATCGGCATCGTCTACTCGTATCTGCCGTTCATGATCCTGCCCCTGTACGCCAACCTCGAGAAGCACGACCCAGCGCTCCTCGAGGCGGCGGCGGACCTCGGCGCCCGCCCGTGGCGCGCGTTCGTGGGCGTCACGTTGCCGCAGTCGCTGCCCGGCATCGCCGCAGGCTCGCTCCTGGTTTTCATTCCGGCGGTGGGCGAGTACGTGATCCCGACGCTCCTCGGGCGCACCGATCAGCTGATGATCGGCCGGGTGCTGTCGGATGAGTTCTTCGAGAACCGCGACTGGCCGGTGGCGAGCGCGGTGGCGATCCTCATCCTGCTGTTCCTGATCGTGCCGATCCTGCTGCTGCAGCGGGTCGAGCGCCGCCAGATGGAGGCCGGACAATGAGGACGCGCGGGTGGTTCGCGCGCATCGCCCTGGTGCTCGGGCTGGTGTTCCTGTACGTGCCGATCGTGTCGATGATCGTCTTCTCCTTCAACAACTCGCGTCTGGTCACGGTGTGGGATGCCGCGCATTCGCCGACGCTCAGGTGGTACGGCGTGCTGGTGCACAACGAGCAGATCCTCACCGCCGCATGGCTCTCGATCCGCATCGCGGTCACTGCGGCGAGCGCCGCGGTGGTGCTCGGTACGCTCGCTGGCGTGGCGCTGGCGCGCTTCGGCGCCTTCCGCGGGCGCCTGCTGCTGGCCGGCATGGTCACGGCGCCGATCGTCATGCCCGAGGTCATCACCGGGCTGTCGCTGCTGCTGCTGTTCGTCGCCATGGCGCAGCTCGTTGGCTGGCCGCGGGGTGTCGGCGCGGTCACCATCGCGCTCGCCCACATCACCTTCTGCATGGCCTACGTGACCGTGGTGGTGCAGTCGCGCCTTGCCGGGTTCGACGAGTCGCTGGAGGAGGCGGCCATGGACCTCGGCGCCCGGCCGCTCAAGGTATTCTTCCGCATTACCTTGCCGCTCATCCTGCCGGCGATCGCCTCGGGGTGGCTCCTGGCGTTCACGCTCTCGTGGGATGATCTGGTCATTACGCAATTCGTCGCGGGGCCGGGATCGAGCACGCTGCCCATGGTGGTGTTCTCCAAAGTGCGCTTCGGGGTGACGCCCGACGTGAATGCGCTCGCCACCATCCTCGTGCTGCTGGTCGCGGCCGGTATCGGGATCTCGACCGTGTGGATGCGTTACCAACAGCGGCGGCGCGAGCGCGACCTGCAGCTCGCCGCTGCCGCCAACCTGTGAGGTGCCGCGCATGACACGCAACGTCCTCGGAATCGATGTGGGCGGATCCTCGATCAAGGCCGGCCTGGTCGACGTCGACTCCGGCCGCCTCACCGGTGGACTGATCTCGGCGCACACCCCGCAGCCCTCGACCCCCAAGGCAATGATGCCGGTGCTCGCCTCGCTGGCGGCGCGGCTGCCGGGAGCCGTGGGCGGCGTGGGCATCGCCTTCCCGAGCGTCATCAAGCAGGGCACGGCGCGCACCGCCGCCAACGTCGATCACGGCTGGATCGGAACCGATGGGGCCGCGCTCGCCGCGCGCGCGCTCGGGCGCCCGGCGCTGTTCCTGAACGATGCCGATGCGGCCGGCATCGCCGAGATGCGCTGGGGGGCGGGCCGGGGCGTCGGCGGCACGGTCATCATGGTGACGCTCGGCACCGGCATCGGCACGGCGCTCTTCTGCGACGGCAAGCTCTACCCCAATACCGAGCTCGGTCATATCGAGTTGCAGGGCATGGACGCCGAGAAGTGGGCCGCGGCGCGCGTGCGTAGCGCCGAGAAGCTCGACTTTCCCGAGTGGATCGCGCGGGTGAACGAGTACCTGAAGCGCCTGCACGACCTGCTGTGGCCGGATCTCTACATCCTCGGCGGGGCGGTGAGCGAGCGCTTCGCGGAGTTCGCACCTCTGCTGCGCTCGGAGGCGCAGCTGCGCCCCGCGCACTTCGCCGGCCAGGCGGGCGTGGTCGGCGCGGCCATGGCCGCGGCCGAGGCGGAGATCTGAGGGGACGCGATCCCGGTGAGAGCCAGCAAGCTACCCGACGTTGGTACGACGATCTTCACCGTCATGTCGCGCCGGGCGCGCGAGCTCGGCGCGCTGAATCTCGGCCAGGGATTCCCCGACTACGAGATCGATGCACGCTTGACGGAGCTGGTCGGCGCCGCCATGAAGGCCGGCCACAACCAGTACGCGCCCATGGAAGGGCTGCCGGAGCTGCGCGAGCGCATCGCGGCGCAGCTCTCCGCCTGCTACGGCCTCGACACCGACCCCGAGAGCGAGATCACCGTCACGCTGGGTGCGACCGAGGCGATCTACTCGGCCATCCAGGCGGCGATCGGCCCCGGCGACGAGGCGATCGCGTTCGATCCGGCCTACGATTCCTACGAGCCGGCGGTGCGGCTCGCCGGCGGACGCTGCGTGCGCCTGCCGCTTGCGCCGCCGGATTTCCGCTACGACTGGGACCGGGTGCGCGCATCGCTCAGCGCCCGCACGCGCCTCGTGCTCCTCAACAGCCCCTCGAACCCGGCCTGCACTGTGACCAGTGCCGCCGATCTCGATGCGCTCGCGGCGGCAATCCGCGGCCGGGACGTCCTGGTGCTGTCGGATGAGGTCTACGAGCACGTGGTGTTCGACGGCGCCCGCCACACTTCCGTGCTGACGCACGCGGAGCTCGCGCCGCAGAGCTTCGCGGTGTTCTCCTTCGGCAAGACGCTGCACGCGACCGGTGTGCGCGTCGGCTACTGCGTGGCGCCACCGGCTCTGACGGCGGAGCTGCGCAAGGTGCACCAGTTCAACACCTTCAGCATCGCCAATCCCCTGCAGCATGCGATCGCTGCCTATCTCGCCGAGAAACCGGACGGCTGGCGCGCCCTCGCGCAGTTCTTCCAGGCCAAGCGCGACCGGCTGCGCGCGGCGCTCGCGCGCACCGGCTTCCGCCTGCCGGCGGCGCAGGGCACTTATTTCCAGCTGCTCGATTTCAGCGCGCTTGCCCCTCCCGGCGATCTCGCCTTCGCTGACGGCCTGCTCACCGAAGGCGGGGTGGCGACCATCCCGCTGTCGCCGTTCTATGCCACGCCGCCGGCGCTCAGCTGCGTGCGTTTGTGCATCGCCAAGCGCGACAGTACGCTCGATCAGGCCGCCGCGCGGCTCGCGGCCTTTGCCGCGCGCCTCGCGAAGGGATGAGTCATGGCCAAACTGCGTGTGACGCTGGTGCAGCAGCCCCTGGTGTGGGCGGAACCCGCCGCCAATCGCGCGCGCTTCGCCGCGCTCCTCGCGCCGCTCGCCGGCAGCACCGATCTCGTGGTCCTGCCGGAGACCTTCACGACCGGTTTCAGCATGGAGGTCGAGCGTCTCGGCGAGCCGGCCGGCGGACCGACGGGTGTATGGCTCGCCGATCTGGCGCAGGAGCTCGACGCGGCGATCACCGGGAGCGTCATCACGGCGGACGGCGGCCGCTACTACAATCGGCTGCTGTGGGCAGAGCCGGGCGGCGCGCCGCTCAAGCACTACGACAAGCGGCACCTGTTTCGCATGGGAAGCGAGCATCAGCACTTCACGCCGGGCAGCTGCGCCTGGAGCGTGCCGTGGCGGGACTTCCGCATCTGTCCGCTCGTGTGCTACGACCTGCGCTTCCCGGTCTTCAGCCGCCGCCGGCCAGGGCTCGACTACCAGCTGCTGCTCTATGTCGCCAATTGGCCCGCACCGCGCGCGCTCGCCTGGCGGACGCTGCTGGCGGCGCGCGCCATCGAGAACCAGGCCTATGTCGTCGGCGTCAATCGCGTCGGCCCCGACGGGCACGGGATCGCGCACGCGGGCGACAGCGCCGCGATCGATTATCTGGGCCAGCCGCTCGCAGAGCTCGGCGGCGAGCCCGCGCTCGTCACCGTCGAGCTCGACGCCGCGCGGCTGTACGCCTTTCGGGAGAAATTCCCGGCGCATCTCGATGCCGACCGCTTTACGCTCGAGCTCTGAGCGGCCCCGATGAAAAAGCCCACGCGCGTCAACCATCCCCCCGAGGTCGCACTTCCGCCCGGCAACCGCGCGCTGGTGGCGCCCATCTACCAGAGCGTCAAGTTCGAGTTCGAGACCGTCGAGGAGACCGAGCAGTACCTGCGCGGCGAGCGTCCCGGATTCTTTTATACACGCTCATCGAACCCCACCACCCGGCAGCTCGAGCAGCTGCTGGCGGAGCTGCAGGGGCGCGAGGACTGCCTGGTAACGGCGACCGGCGTGGGCGCCATCGCCCAGACCCTGCTCGCGCTCACGCGCGCCGGGGACCACATCCTGTGCTTCGTCGAGACCTATAATCCGACCCGTTATCTCATCCGCCGCGTGCTCGGCCGCTTCGGCGTGACGCATACGATGCTCTCGATCGAGGACACCACGGGCATCGAGCGCGTGCTCGCCGCGCAGGCGGTGCGGCTGGTGTATTTCGAGAGCCCGACGAATCCGGTGACCAAGATCGCCGACCTCGCCGCCATCACGCGGGCGGCACGCGCCGCGCACGCGCTCACCGTGATGGACAACACCTTCGCCGGGTTTCACCAGCACGGCGAGTTCGACGTGGACGTGTTCGTCCACAGCCTCACCAAGTACGCCTCGGGCGCGGGCGACGTCATGGGAGGGGCGGTGATTGCGCGCGCCGAGCTCATCCGCACCCTGCACGCCGACTTCCGCTCGCTCGGCGGCACACTCGATCCGCACGCCGCCTTCCTGATCCTGCGGGGCCTCAAGACCTACTTCGTGCGCTACCAGGCGCAATGCGAGCGAGCGGTCTCCATCGCGCAGCTGCTCGCCGCGCATGCGGCGGTGGCGCGGGTGCATTACCCGGGGCTCCCGACTCATCCGCAGTACGCGCTCGCGGCGCGGCAGATGCGCGACTTCGGCACCATCGTCACCTTCGACCTGCGGGGCGGGGAGGCGGCCGCGCGGCGCTTCGCCGACGCACTCGAGCTTTTCGCACTCACACCGAGCCTCGGCTCGGGCGAGTCGCTGATCCTGACCGCACAGATCATGAGTGGGCGCGAGCTGGACGCCGAGCAACAGCGGATCTCGGGCGTCACGCCGGGAACGGTACGGCTTTCGATCGGGCTTGAGGACGTCGGGGATCTGACCGAGGATGTCACCCGCGCGCTCGCGGCCGCGGGGCCGTGAGCGAGGAGGTACCGATGGCGCGGCTCCGACGCAGGCTCGCACAATTGTGCGCCGCAGGAGTCCTGGCGGTGCCGGCGGCCTGGGGCGCGCCGCCGATGCGCAACCCGGGCCCGCCGACGCTCACGGTTCCGACGCTGCCGCCGCTGCCGACGTCGGTCCACGTCCCCGCGCCGCCGGTGACATCTGCCGTCTCGCCGTCGGGGCCGGAGATTCCGCTCGAGATCTTCGCCGCGGGACCTGCGATGTCCGAGCCGCACCTCTCGCCCGACGGCAGCAAGCTCGTCTACCTCACGAGCGTGGCGGGGCAGCCGCACATCGCGGTGCGCGACCTGTATACAGGTGGCCAACGCACGATCCTGAATGCGGCCGCCGGCTCGTTCTCGGTGACGCACTGCGAGTTCAAGACCAACGACCGGCTGCTGTGCCACTTCGAAGGGGTCGCGCGGGGCGGCGAGCCCGAGCGCCTCTATCCGGCCTCGCGGCTGCTGGCCGTCAATCCCGACGGCAGCTCATTGCGGATGCTGTTCCGCAGCGCTTTCTTCTCGCGGCTGCCGCCGGCGGCGCACTCGCAGTTCCAGGACCGGATCATCCACTGGCTGCCGGACGATGCCTATCACGTGCTCATCGAGCTTGGGGACCGGGGCAGCGTCTTTCCTTCGGTCTACAAGCTCGACGTGTACCGGGGAGACCTCAAGCTCGTGGTCGCCGCGCAGCCGCCGGTGATGGACTGGACCGCCGACCCGGCGGGCGTAGTGCGCTTCGGCTACGGCTTCCGCGACGACAGCGGTGTGTACGTCGCCCGCAACGGCCCGGACGCGCCGTGGCGCACGCTCGAGGAGTTCAAGCGCTTCGACCGCACGCGCTTCGATCCGCTCGCCTTCGGTGCGCGGCCCAACCAGCTGCTGGTGTTCGCTCCGTACGAAGGCCGCACCGCGGTCTGGCAGATTGACCTCGACGGTGTGGCGAAGGGCCTCGAACTCGTGTTCTCGCGCCCCGACGTCGACGTGGGCGGCATTCTCGAATGGCCGCTCGACCGGCACGTCGCCGGCTTCGTCTACGAGACCGACCGGCCGCACACGCAGTTCATCGACCCGCATGCCGCGGCAATCGAGGAGACGCTGGAGCGCGCGCTCCCGGGCGCCTATCACGTGGTCGTCGATTCGAGCCGCGACGAGTCCAGGCTGGTCACGGTCTCCTACAGCGACGTGATGCCGCCGCGCTACCACCTGCTCGACACGCTGACCGGCAAGCTCACCGAGCTCGGCCGGCAGCACGCCAATCTGAACGAGGCGCAGCTCGCTCCCATGAAACCCATCACCGTCGCGGGTCCGGGCGGCATCGCCATCCCGGGCTACCTGACGCTGCCGCCGGGAGCCAAGCCGGGGGAGCGGCACCCTGCCGTGGTGCTGCCGCACGGTGGGCCTTATGCGCGCGATCACTGGGGCTACGATCCGCTGGTACAGGTGATCGCGAGCCGCGGCTACGCGGTGCTGCAGCTCAACTTCCGCGGCTCGACCGGTTACGGCGAGCAATGGCGCGACGCGGGACACCAGGCCTGGGGCACCATCATGCACGAGGACATCACCGCCGGCGCGCGCTGGCTCATCGCGCAGGGGATCGCGGATCCCACGCGCATGTGCATCGTGGGCTGGAGCTATGGCGGCTATGCGGCGCTTACGGGGGTGGAGAAAGAGCCGGGGCTCTACCGCTGCGCGGTCAGCATCGCGGGCGTGTCCGACATGTCGCAGATGGCGCTCGACGACGAGCGCTTCTACGGCGGCAAGGACTCCGCCGGCGATGCCATGGGCACCGACCCGGCGGCGCTGCGTGCGGAGTCGCCGCTGGCGCACGTCGACCACATTCGGGTGCCGGTGCTGCTGGTCCACGGTGAGGACGATTACACCGTGCTCGCCGAGCAGAGCAAGGCGATGGATCGGGCGCTGTCGCAGCAGGGCCTGCGACACGAGCTGGTGCTCATCAAGCACGGCGAGCACAGCCTGCTGCGCCCGGAGATGCGCCTCATACTGTATCGAAAGGTTACGGAGTTCTTACGGGCGAACCTCGGTCCGGGCGAGATCCGTGAGAGCAGCCCCGTGCTCGTCAGCGGCGCAGCAGCCACGCAATGACCGAGACGATCACCGAGAGCAACAGCAGGGTCGTCAACGGGAAGAAGAACGTGAATCCCGGACGGCTGATGACGATGTCGCCGGGCAGGCGGAACAGCGGCAAGCGCCTGAGCGCCGGCCACGCGAGGCCGGCGACCATCAGCGCCACGCCGAGAATGATGAGCGTGCGATTCATGAAGACGTGAGCTTAGCGTGGAACCGCCGCGCAGCGCGCGGGTCCAAGTGAAGCGCTGTGCTCGCGGAAGGACCTGCATGAACATCGAGTCCCCGGCGATGCCGTACGATTTCTCCGACCTCGAGCCCGCCATGTCCCGCGACACGGTGGTGTTCCACTTCCTGCGCCATCAGCGCGTGTGCTACGACCGCATGCGTACCCTGGTGCGCGGCACGGGCCTCGAGGAGCTCACCCTCGAGGAGCTGGTGCGCGCGACCGAGCGCAGTCCCGTGCACCACGCGCTCTACCGTTATGCGGCGGAGGTGTGGAATCACAATCTCTTCTGGCGCTCGATGCGCCCGCGCGGCGGCGGCGCCGCGCACGGCCGGGTGGGCGAGGAGCTGCGCAACCGCTTCGGCTCGTACGAGCGCTTTACGCACAAGCTGAAGGCGGCCGCGAGCGCGCACTTTGGCAGCGGCTGGCTGTGGCTGGTGTGGCGGGGCGGGGCGCCGGAGATCATCGTGACGCATAACGCCGGAACGCCCCTGGTGCGAGGCGAGACGGTGCTGCTGGCGCTCGATCTGTGGGAGCATGCCTATTACCTCGATCACCAGAACCGCCGCGCAGCCTATGTGGCGACTTTCCTGGACGAGCTGGTCGACTGGGAGCTCGCCAACGGCGCGCTCGCGGAGCTCGGGCGCGTTTCCGAGAGCGCGGCGCAGCGGCCGCGCACGGGCGCGCCGGCAGGCGCGGATCCGCGGCTGGAGCTCTCCTGATGCACGGGACTCGGTGGCCTGCGCCGGCGCTGGCTTTGCTGCTCGGGGCTGCGTTCGGCGCGCCGGCCGATGTCGCGACAGCCGCCAGCGCGCACAGCGCTGCAACTGCGGCGGGTCCGGCCGAATGGCGCAGCTTCGATCTGCTGATCGATCTCACGAACCTGCCGCAGCCTTACACCTGCGACGAGCTCTGGTACCGCCTCGACGACCTGCTGCTCGCAATCGGCGCGCGCCCCTGTCCGCAGATCTTCACTTTTCACTGTGGAACGACCCGCGCCGCTTCCTCCCGCTCGCCGAGCGTGCAGCTCGAATTCCAGTTACCGCGGCCGTTGTCTGGGGTGGATGCGCGCTATGCGGATGTTCCGGTCGTCCGCGCCACCGTCCGTCTGGCGCCAGGAACGCTGCACTCGCTCACGGCAGAGGACTGCGAGCTGCTCAGGCAGCTCAGCACCTTGTTGCTCCCGCTGTTGCCGGTGCACGCGATCGGCGCGGGACTCAGCTGCCCGGCGCCCGGCGCCGCACGCCGCTCGTACGCCCTCGAGGTACAGGCGCTCATTCCACGCTCCTAGGCAGTTTCACGTCACGGCGGGCGTGGGATGGCTCTACTCGAGCTTCCCGCGTACCGATACCCGGGCGCCAGACCACTGACGGGGCGCAAGCGTTGCGATGATGGGGTGGAGACGCCGCTCGGCCAACGTCCCAAAGTCTCGTTCCAATCCCCGATAGCCTTTGATCAGGGCGTCGCCGAACTCCGTGACCCGCATCCCGCCTCCGTCCCTGCCTCCCTTGCTTGCCATCGTCACGGGCTCCCGGAAGGATCTCCTCAGACTCTCGACCAGCAGCCAGGCGCGCCGATAGCTCATGCCGATGTTGCGCGCCGCCTGTGACAAAGAACCGGCGTCGCGGATTGCCTCGAGAAGAGAGATCTTCCCCGGGCCCACACTGGAATGTGCCGTGAAATCGATCCTGAATCGAACCATGGGACCAGCCATAGCAGCCCCCTCCCGGGGACATCATATCGAAGGCTGGCCGCAGTAACTCATCCGGAGAACGCGCAGAGCCGCAGTGCGTCTCTTCTGCCAGCCCGCCGGCAGGCGGGCTTTGCGCTTTACGTCGCAGCCGTGTTATATACGACCGTATATAACGACTTCCAAGAACCGTGCCGCCAGCATTTCAGGGAGAAACCTAGCCGTGAAGAAGTCAGTTCTGGCTGTCTGCGGGTGCGCCCTTGCGGCGCTTGCTGCAACTTTTGCTGTCAATCCGTCCGCGCACGCGGCCGAGGAAGCCGCAGGCTGCACGAGCACCCATGAGTTCTTCGCCACCGACTGCCCGCTGACCTGGCACGGCATCACCCTGTACGGTGCGTATGACATCGGCGTGGGATGGGTGAGCCACGGTTTACCCGAGAATGGCTACAACTATGAGGGCGAATCGCTGGTCAACCGCAACGGCAATCACTCCCAGCTGCTCATCGCGCCGAACAACCTGTCGCAGACGGGTCTGGGGATCAAGGTCAAGGAAGAGTTCCTGGACGGCTGGTACGTGGTGGCGCTCGCTTCCACCGGCATCAATCCGCAGTCGGGTCAGTTCGCCAACATGGCGGCCACCAACTCCATCAACGCCGGCCTCCCGCGGGGCAGCTACTCGTTCGCCGGCGACGGCGCGCGCGCCGGCCAGACGTTCAATGACGAAATCTACGGCGGTGTCTCATCCGCGCCTGTCGGCACGCTGACCTTTGGCCGGCAGCGTGCGCTCGGCACCGATGCGATGCTCACCTATGATCCGGCGGGCGGCGCCTATTCCTTCTCGTACATCGGCTACAACGGCCTGATGGCCGGCGGCGGCGACACCCAGGACACCCGCTGGGACGACGCCGCCAAGTACCGCATCAGCTATGGCCCGGTCCATTTCGGCGCGATGTACAAGTTCGCCGACGGTTCCGGCGGCTGCTACTCCGCCGCCGCAGGCTGGACGGCCGCGACGTGTACACCGGAAGCCTCGCACAACACCGCTCTTGGATTCGACCTCGGCGGGGAGTACGGCAATTTCTCCGCCGACGTCGTCTACCAGCAGGTTAATCAGGCGATCAGCGTACTCAACCCCCTGCTGGGCCCTCAGAGTCCGACGCAGCCCTATCAGTCGACCGTCAACAGCATCAATACCAACCAGATCACCGGCGCCAACCTGGTCGGGACGGCCAACACCGAATACGGCATCGTCACCGACAACACCGCTCTCATGGTGGCCGCCAAATATGCCTGGGACCCGTTCAGGTTCTATGGCGGCTACGAGCACATCCGGTATGACAACCCGTCGGACCCGCTGGGCGTCGGCGCCACCGCCCAGGGCGGCTATATCCTGAGCGGCGTCGAGGACAACAATCTCGATTCCCCCAAGATCGTGCAGGTCTGGTGGACCGGCGTGAGATACGCGTTCGACAGCAAGACGGACATCGCGCTGTCCTATTATCATCAGGAACAGAACGACTTTCGTGTTCCGCCGACCTGTACGCCCGCGAGCTTCCGCGCCTCCTGCGCTGGCACCCTCAACGAGGTATCGCTCTACGTGGATCATCACTTCACCAAGCGCTTCGATGTCTATGCCGGAGTTGCATACTCCGACGTCAGCGGCGGCCTGGCGATCGCCATCCCTCATGGGCCCGGCGTCCCCTATTACTACGACAACAACTTTGCTCCGACGATCGGTGGCCGCTTCACTTTCTGATCGCTCCAGACGGCGGCCTTCCCTCGCGAGGTTCGCAAAGGCAGAATCCGCCTGCAGGTCGGCAGGGGAGTTACATGAAGCTAAGCACTCGCAATGCCTTGGTTGGCACGATCACGAAGCTCGTCCGCGGCCCGGTCAGCACGGAGGTGTCGATTCGTGTTGCCCCAGGGGTCGAGATCGTGTCGGTGATTACCACGCATTCGGCGCGACGACTGAAGCTGAAGAAGGGGCAGCGCGCGCACGCTTTCATCAAGGCCGACCACGTCATCGTCGGTGTGGATTAAGTCGACGGGCGAGGATGCGTCCAGAGCTTACTCGGCCGGTGGGCGGGTCACGGCGATTCTCGCGGTGGGGACGCTGCCCCCGCTGATCTGCAGTGTCAGGGACGTTCCGGCCGGCAACACGAACTCGACGATCTTGTGCGGAGCGCTGCAGCCCGGGCGCCCCTGAAAAGCCTTCGCCTGAATAGCTAAGCCGTTCGCGATCACGTCTACCCAGAGGCTTTGATCGAGCGAGATTCGATAGGCGCCACCCGTATCGACCGTCAGTCTGGCGAGCCCGGCATATAGCCCGTCGGGTGGCCTGTGTCGCCCGGGACTCGCGACGAACTTGACTTCCGACTGTCTTGGCAACTCCAGCTGATACAGTCGGTCGGTCGATAGACTCGGCGAGGCCGCCAGCGTTGACCCGGCAGCCAGGGACTGACCCTCCCCGGCAAACAGTTTCCGCTCGTGTCCAACCTCCCAGGTGAACCCCGCGCATGCATCATCCGCACGCGCCAGGGGCGCGACGCCCGCCATGACGAGCGTCGGCCACAGGAGATCCGCCCACTGGCAGGCGAGAAACAACGCGCCGAGTGAGACGGCGGGCGCCACACGTTTGGCGCCGAGACCGAGCGCGTAGTGGCCGATGAACATGAGTGGTCCTCTCAGGCGCTGCTCGCGACCCGCACGCGGTGGGGATGATACGGCAGCACCTCGAC
>JASHQW010000185.1 GCA_030038875.1 Gammaproteobacteria bacterium
ATCTTGTCGCCGCTCACCGTGACCTCTGCGACCTGCGCGACCACCGAGCCGAAGGACTCGTGCACGGCGACCCCGCGCCCGCGGCCCTTCTCCTTCGGGAAGGGCTGGTCCCAGCCGGCCTTCTCCGCCGCGAGCTTCAGAGCGGCCATGTGCCGGGGGTGCTTGCCGAGGAACTTGAGGCGAAACGCCACCGGATCCTCGCCCGCCGCCTGCGCGAGCTCGTCGATCATCACTTCCTTCGAATACGCCGTGTGCGTGTTCTCGACCGAGCGCCACCAGAGCACCGGCACTCCCACCTTCGGTTGCGTCCAGCTGACGTGCACGTGGTCGAGGTCATACTCCTCGCCGGCGTTGCCGCCGACGGCGGTGGGATCGAGGCCGTTCTTCATCATCATGGACTCGAACGGCGTTCCCGCCATGATCGACTGTCCGACCAGGCGCTGCCGCCAGGCGACTTTGCCGTCCTTGTCGATGCCCGCCTCGATGCGGTGATAGTTGAGCGGGCGATAGCGGCCGCCGGTGATGTCGTCCTCGCGCGTCCAGATGAGCCGCACGGGGTACCTGCCACCGGTCGCCTTCGCGATCGAGACGACCTCGGAGGTGTAGTCCGAATCGGGCGTCGCGCGGCGGCCGAAGGTGCCGCCGGCGGCGAGCGTGTAGATGAAGACCTGCTCGGGCTTGAGGCCCGTGATGGCCGCCGCGGTCGCCTGATCGAGCGTCTGGAACTGACATCCCGACCAGATCTCGCACTTGTCGGCGCCGAGGGCGCACACCGCCGTGAGCGGCTCCATGGTCGCGTGCGCGAGGTACGGAAACTCGAACTCGCCCTCGACGCGATGGACGGCGTGCTTCAGTGCCTGGTCCGCATCGCCCGCCTGCACGGCAGTGACCGCCTGCTTGCCGCGCCCGAGTACCCGGAACTCCTTCAGGAGCTGCGCGCTGCCGCGCTTTTCTGCAGCCGACTCGTCCCAGGTGACGCTGAGCGCCTCGCGCCCTTTCTTCGCCGACCACATGTCGCGCGCGACCACCGCGACGCCGCGCGGGATCTCGACGACGTCGACCACGCCCGCGACGGCCTTCGCCTGCGCGGCATCGAAGGATTTCACCTTGCCGCCGAAGCGCGGCGGCCGCGCCACCACCGCCGTCATCATGCCGGGCAGCCGCACATCGATCGCATACTGCTGCACACCGGTCGACTTGGCGCGCGAGTCGAGCCGCGGCAGCTTCTCGCGGCCGATGATCCTGAAACTGGCGGGGTCTTTGAGCGTGACCTTCGCAGGCACGGGTTGCTTGGCGGCGCTGCCGGCGAGCTCGCCGAAGCTTGCCTTGTGACTTGAGGCTGCGTGCGCGACCACCCCCTCGCTCACGGTCACCTCGCCGGCGGGCACGCTCCACTGCTGCGCGGCGGCGGCCACCAGCATCGCGCGCGCGGTGGCGCCCGCCTGGCGCAGTTGCTCCCAGGAGTTGGCGACGGCGGTCGAGCCGCCGGTGAGCTGGATCTTCCCGCCCATCGCGAGGTTGCCGTACATCGGCACCTTGGCCGGTGCACTCTCGACCCGCATCTGCTCCCAGGAGGCGTCGAGCTCCTCGGCGACGATCGCCGGCAGCCCGGTCCACACGCCCTGCCCGGCCTCGAGGTGCTTGGAGATCACGGTGACCGTGTTGTCCGGCGCGATGCGCACGAAGGGCATCTCGAGCGGTGCCGCGGGCGCGGCGGCGGCGCCGCCGCCCGATCCGGCCGAGCCGCAGCCCGGCAGCAGGACGCCGAGCGTAAGACCCGAGCCGGCGAGCGTCGTGAGCTCGAGGAACTGGCGGCGGGTCAGCGAGGAAGCCGGACCCGAGGCGCGACTGGCTTCCGCAAGGTAGCGCGCGTACATGGCTCAGCTCCCCGCCGGCTTCGGCGCGGCGAGCGCCGTGGCGGCTTGGTGAATGGCGGCGCGGATGCGGACGTAGGTGGCGCAGCGGCAGATGTTGCCGGCCATGGCGGCGTCGATGTCGGCATCGCTCGGCTGCGGATTTGCGCCGAGCAGCGCCGCGGCCGACATGATCTGGCCGCTCTGGCAGTAGCCGCATTGCGGCACGTCGAGCGCGATCCAGGCCTGCTGCACCGCCTTGCCGGCGGGCGTCGCAAGCCCCTCGATGGTGGTGAGGCTCTTGCCGGCGACGGACCCGACCGGTGTGACGCACGAGCGTGCCGGCTGACCGTCGATGTGTACCGTGCAGGCGCCGCACAGCGCCATTCCGCAGCCGAACTTGGTGCCGGCAAGCTCCAGGTGATCGCGGATCGCCCAGAGCAGCGGCATGCCGGGATCGACATCGAGCTCGCGGCTCTCACCGTTCACGGTCAGCTTGATCGACATGGGCACTCCTCCCCTCGGGAAGCTCGATCTAACGCGCGGGGGGCCGCGGCCTGCCATCCCCCGTTCGGGAGATTAACCGACTTTAATCATTCGCCCACCGAGGGAGAACCTCCCCGGGACTAAGGTGTCGCCATGCGCGCCTGGCTGTCTCCTGGGGGAAGGATCTGCCGTGGGCGGAGCGCCGGCCGGCGTCCGCTCGCCGGGCTCCTGTGCTGCGGCGCGCTCCTCGCGAGCGCTTGCAGCCTCGGGCCGCGCTATCACAAGCCCGACGTCCCCGCTCCCGATCACTGGGTCACGGCGAGCGATCCCGCCGCGCCCGAATGGCCCTCCGCCGACTGGTGGCGCGGCTTCCACTCCGCCGAGCTCGATGCTTTGATCGCGCAGGCGCAGAGCGCCAACGACGACCTCAAGGCTGCGATCGCGCGCGTCGAGCAGGCCGACGCCCAGCGGCGCATCGCGCTCGCGCCGCTCGTGCCCAGCCTCAGCGCGAGCGCCACCGCAACCCGCGCGCGAGCGCCGGTGCTGGGAAGCACGTCCTATGTGACCGGCAACGACTTCAACCCGCTGCTCTCCGCGAGCTACGAGCTCGACTTCTGGGGCAAGAATCGCGCCGCCTATGTGGCGGCAGCGGCCACCGAACGCGCCAGCCGCTACGACCGCACCACCGTCGAGCTCAGCGTGCTTGCCGGCGTCGCCACGACCTACTTCCAGGTGCTCGAGCTGCGCGACCGCCTGGCCGTGGCCGAGAAGAACCTCGGCAACGCGCAGGAGGTGCTGCGGGGACTCACGCTCGAGCAGCGCGCCGGCGTCTCCACCGCCCTCGACGTGGCGCAGCAGCAAACGGTCGTCGACACCGTGAACGCCTCGATCCCGCCGCTGAAGCAGCAGCTGCGTCAGAGCGAGGACGCGCTCGCCATCCTGATCGGCAGCACTCCCGAGACGATCGACGTGACGCGCGGCACGCTCGATGAGCTCGGCCAGCCGGCGGTACGGTCCGGGCTGCCGTCGGAGCTGCTCGCGCGCCGGCCCGACGTCGCCTCGGCCGAAGCGCAGCTGATCGCCGCCAATGCCAACATCGCCGCCGCGCGTGCCGCGCTCTTCCCCAGCATCTCGCTCACCGCCGGCGGCGGCTTCGAGAGCCCGGCGCTCGCCAATCTTCTCACGCCCGCCAATCGTGTCTGGTCCCTGGCCGGCAGTCTCACCCAGCCGATCTTCCAGGGCGGCGCGCTGGTCGGGGAGTACCGCTATACACAGGCTCGCTACCGCGAGCTGCTCGCCGATTACCACAAGGCGGTGATCTCGGCGCTCGCCAACGTCGAGGACGCGCTCATCGCCGTACAGCAGACCTCCGACCAGGTCGCACGTCAGCAGGAAGCCACCGAGCAGGCGCGGCGCGCCTACCGCTTTGCCCAGATGCAGATGCACGCCGGCACCATCAACGTGCTCACGCTGCTCAACACGGAGACCAGCTTGTTTACCGCCGAGGATCAACTGGCGCAGGCCAAGTACACGCATCTCAACGCGCTGGTGTCGCTCTACCAGGCCCTGGGCGGCGGCTGGCAGGAGAGCGCGCCGGTATGAACAGCCGACAGCTGCGCGAGCCGCGCTTCCTCGCCGCCGCCGCGGCGCTCATCGTGATCGCCGCCCTGGGCTGGCACTTTCTCGCCGCGTGGCTGCGGCCCGCGGCGGTGGTGAAGCCGGCCGCCGTCGCCGTCGATGTCGCGACGGCGGAGCGCGCCGACGTGCCGGTGTACCTCGAGGGGCTCGGTACCGTGCAGGCCTTCTACACCGTCACGGTCACCGCACGCGTCGACGGACAGATCGAGAAGGTGGCGTTCAAGGAGGGGCAGCACGTGAAGAAGGGCGACCTGCTGGTGCAGATCGACCCCCGTCCCTACCAGGCGGCGCTCGGCGTCGCCCTCGCGACGCGCG
>JASHQW010000186.1 GCA_030038875.1 Gammaproteobacteria bacterium
CGATGCGTCCTTGAGCGCCTCGTCCTCGGGCTTCTTCGGCGCCAGCGGCAGCAGCCAGCGCGCCATCGTGATCAACGCGCTTTCGACCGGCGCCGTCGGCAGCAACGTCTCGCCGCAGACGGCGGCCGCCGTGCAGAGCGAGGTGGATGCGCTGATCACGCGCGTCCCGCAGATCAACTCCGCAGCCACCGTATCGCAGGCGACCGTCGCGGCGTGCACCGCGACCCTCGGCAGCGCTGCCGTGACCCTGCAGTAAAGGGATTGGAGAGGTACTTCAGATGCTGATTCGCAAGCGTCCCCCGCGGCCCACCCCGCCTGGCACTCCCTTCCGGCACGAGAACCACCCGCGGCCGGTCACGCGCCGTGATTTCCTGGGTGCCGGGCTGCTCGGATCCTATGGCATGGTGCTCGGGCCCGCCTGGCTCGGCGGCCTGCTCAAGGCACAGAGCGCGCGCGCCGGCGGCCTCGATGCGGACATCCAGGCGCTGCTCGGCAGCGGCCAGTGCAACATTCCGACCGCCTCCGGCTCGCTGCCCTTCATCGTCTTCGACCTCGCGGGCGGGGCCAACCTGGTCGGTTCCGAGGCGCTGGTGGGCCAGCAGGGCGGCCAGGCCAACTTCCTCTCGACCGCGGGCTTTAACAAGCTCGGCGTGCCCGGCAACATGGTGCCGACCTCCACCACCTTCGTGAGCAGCGCGCTGGGACTCCTGTGGCAGTCCGACGGGGCGATCCTGCGCGGCATTCAATCCGTCGCCGCAGCCACGACCCAGGCGGGCGTCAACGGCGCGGTGATCCCGGCGATGTCGCAGAACGACACCTCGGCGAACACCATCAACCCCATCTACGGCATCGCCGCGGCGGGCGCCGTGGGCACGGTGATCACGCTGGTCGGAACGGATTCCTCCACCTCCGGCGGCAACTCGGCGCCGCTCATGTATACGGTCAATCCGGCGCTGCAGCCGGCCACGATCGATCAGCCCTCGGATGCGGTCGCACTCGCCCCTCCCGTCCCGGGCGGCGGCACGCCCGACCCGCTGGCGCTGGCCGAGCTCGAGTCCGAGGCGCGCATCAGCACCGGCACCACGCCCTATCAGGGGGCGAGCTCGACCGGGAGCGAGTTCACCGGCGCGCTCGCCGACCCGAGCGGCTCGACACCGGGCGTAGTGCTGATACCCGGCAGTGGCAACGCCTCGCTTGATGCAGCGCTCAAGAATCAGGTGCGCTGCTCGTACGTACAGGCCGCCAATACCGCCAACATCTTCGCCGCCGGACCCTCCGGTCTCGACCCGACGCAGGACCCGCTCATCGTCGGCGGCACCTCGCCGATCTTTACGGCTGCGCAACTCCAGAGCGACTCGGACGTCCAGACGACCGCCTCGATCATGAAGCTCGTGATCGACGGCTATGCGGGCGCCGGCACCATCGCCCTCGGCGGCTTCGACTATCACGACGGCACGCGGGCCACCGGCGAGACGCGCAACTTCCAGGCCGGGCAGATGATCGGCGCGGTGCTCGAGTACGCGGCGCGCAAGGGTGTGCCGATCATGATCCAGATCATGAGCGACGGCTCGCTGTCGGCGAACAGCACGGTCGACACGAGCGCCGCCGGGCGCGACAAGCTCGGCTGGCAGGGCGACAACTCCTCGGTCGCCGCGACGCTGTTCCTGGTCTACAGCCCCAAGGGGCGCCCGGCGCTGCGCAACGGCGTGGCGGGCCAGCAGATCGGCTACTTCACCGCCGACGGCTCGGTGGTGACGAACTCGAGCCCCGCGGCCAACTCCGTGAACCAGATCCCCGAGCTGATCATGCTCAACTACATGGGGCTGCTCGGCACGGACGCGCAGTTCCCGACGCTCTTCCCGCAGCAGGGACTCGGGCCCGCCTCGGCGCTCGCGGCCCTGACGGTGTTCGAGCCGATCGTCTAGGCGAGCGGGCGCTGCGCGCATCGCCGGCGCGCCGCCTGAAGAGTGCGCCCTGTCGCGTCTCGCCGACGACGCCCGGTCGCGCGCCACGCGCCCCGGCTCCGGGCTTTGCGGCCTGCTTCGTTGACAGTCTCGACTGCGCTGTGCGAGGGTTCCCGCGCTTGCGCGCAGCTCGGCTTCTTTAGCCCGAAGGATCTTCTCTTGAGCTTGCAACGACCCGACGGTCCGGCGGCGCGTGACCGCCGGTCACGCGTGCGGGTAATCCTCCAATGTGCGGCGGTGGCGCTGCTCGGCGCCGGCACGGCCGCGCTCGCGCAGCGCGGCTATGGCCTGATGGCGCGGGCGGCTCCGGATTTCACCCTGCACGCCGTGGCCGGCGGCAATGTGCGCCTCTCGGAGCATCGCGGCGAGGTCGTGGTCCTTTCTTTCTGGAGCAGCGCCTGCGACATCTGCCGCCGCCAGCTCGATGCCCTCAACCAGAGTCTCGCCACCTACCGCTCCGCGGGGCTCGCGGTTTACGGCGTGGGCGTGGACGATGTGCCCACGCGCGCGGCCGAGTACGCGCGCGGCATCCCGGTCGCCTTTCCGATGCTGCTCGATCCGGACAAGGCGGTGGGCCGCGCCTATCAGGTGGACAATCTGCCGATGACCGTGCTGATCGATCGCAGCGGCACCATCCGCAACGTGCTGCGCGACTTCAGCGCGAAGAGCGACGACCTTTACCTGCAAGAGTTGCGGGTTCTGCTGAACGAGTGATCGGAACGAACATGCCCGATGCCTTCACGACTCGCGAGTCCGGCGGTGCGCTGGGCGCCTTGAGAG
>JASHQW010000187.1 GCA_030038875.1 Gammaproteobacteria bacterium
GGAGTGCGAGGCGAGGATCTGCTCGATCAGCGTCGAGCCCGAGCGCGGCAACCCGACGATGAAGATCGGATCCACCACCGCCGCCCCTGCCGCCCTGTGACGCGCGAACAGCTGCGGCGTGCACACCTCGATCTGCAGCCGGGTGTTCTGCTCGTGCAGCTCGGGTCGGTAGCGGCTCTCCGCGCGCCGCAGCGCATTGCCACGCGCGTAGCACGCGAACGACTCGGCATACTGCCCGCGGTCCTCGAGCGCCTTGGCGAGCGCGAAGCACAGGTGGTAGCGGTCCGCGCCGGCGGTCGTCGGCGCAGCTTCCGCGGCCCGCATGGCCGCCACCTCCGCTTCCTCGAAGCGGTAAGTCTTGAGATTGGCGAGACTCCAGTAAGCATCGCCGAAGTCGCGGCGGGCGGCCGCGGCCGCGCGATACTCGGCAACCGCCTCGGCGCTGCGCCCGAGGGTCTTCAAGGAATGCGCAATCGAGAGATGCAGATCCGCCGGCTGCGCGGCGCCGTCGAGGAGCTCGCGGTACTCGCCGATGGCGCGCTCATGCTGTCCGAGTCCGACACAGGTGAGCGCATGCAATATGCGGAAGTCGCGATTACCGCGGTCGGCGGCGAGCAGCCGCTCGGCCTGCTGCTGCGCCTCCCGGTACAGGTGGCGCTCGCTGAGGACCCGCACATAGTCGGCGCGTGCGGCCTGATAGTCCGGAGCGAGCTCGAGGACGCCCTCGAGCAGCAGCTGCGCGTCGTCGAGCACGTCGCGCTCGATGCCGATGCGCGCCAGGAGGCGCATGGCCTCGACGTGATGGCCGTGCCGCAGGAGGAAGGCGCGGATCATCTGCTCGGCCGCTCCCGCTTCGCCGTCGGCGAACAGCGCCGTCGCGGCCCGCACCTCGGCCGGCAGCTTCGCGAGCGTTGCCACGTGCGCCGCGGCCTGTGCCGCGCTCTCCGGCTGACCCGTCATGCGGTAGAGGCCTTCGAGCATCGACCAGCTGCCGGGGAGCGCCGGATTGATGCGTACGCCAGCGAGGAGGGCCGCGATGGCCTCGGGAGCCTGGCGCAGCGCCACGTGGCAGTAGCCACGCTCCTGGTAGAGGCCGCTGAAACGGGGATGGAGCTGCTCGAGCTGCGCGAGCGTGGCGAGCGCCGCGGAGATGTCGCCCAGGGAGCGCTGCGCGACCGCACGCAGGTAGAGGACGTCGCGGTTCCCGGGTACCGAGCGCCCAAGCGCGTCCGCGGCCTCGAGAGCCTGCGCGTAGTGGCGCTCGCGCAGCAGGGCGCGGATGCGCCCCACCTCGAGCTCGACCGAGGGGCTCACAAGAGCTGCGGGCATGGCGCCATGATGCGCCCAGCCGCCGCGGACTGGCTACGCGTGGCCCGCGGCCCGCCTTCAGAACGCGTAGCCGAGCGCCAGCCCGAGGACCCGCGGGCGCAGCGGCGTCTGCTCGACGATGAACTGGTCGGTGCTGATGAACACGCTGGCGTTCGAGTCGGTCAGGTTCTCGGCATAGATATTCACGTACCAGTTGTCCTTGGCAATACCGCAGGAGGCATCGTAGATCGTGTAGGCGGGAAGGTCGAAACGCCCGCGCGAGTTGGTGACCGTCTGCCCCGGCCCGAAGGTCGGATTCGCGCCGGCCTGGGTGAAGGAATGGGCGTTGTGTGTGGCGCCGAACTGGATGTAGGGCGTGTAGCCATTCATGTTCCAGTCATAGCGAGCGCGCAGGTTGAACTGCATCGGCGGCGAGTCGGCGGTCGGCGCACCGATCGGGCCGTAGGGGTTGACGATCGGCGTGCACACCGTGCCGGCGCAGGTTTGTGTGATCGCCTGGCCGTAGTTGACGCTCGCCGGATTGGTGTCGATGAGCGCCGGGGAGTTGGTCTGCTCGCTGTGGTTCCAGGAGGCGGCGCCCTGGAGCGTGAGGCCGGTCACGACGCGGGCGACGAGCGAGGTCTCAACGCCCTTGATGAGGAAGTTCTGCCCGTTGGTGTCGAAGAAGATGTTGCCCGTGACGCCGGGATCGAAGAACGCGACCTGGGCGTTGTCCCACTCCTCGCGGTAGAGGGCGCCGTTCCACTGCAGGCGGTGATCGAGCCATTCGGTCTTCCAGCCGATCTCGTTGTTGGTCAGCTTGTCGGACTGATAGGACCTCGGCACGGCGTACTGCGGCACGTTGGTCTCGACGCCGTTGACCAGCTGCTGCGGCCCGGGCGCGTAGCTGAAGAAGCCGCCGTTCTGATTGAAGCCGCCGGGACGAAAACCCTGCGAGAAGGTGTAGTACAGCATCGCATCCGGCGTCACGTGCCAGGTGAGATTGGCGCGGCTCTTGAAGCCGGATTCGCTGTCGGAGAGGTTCTCGGCGTTCAGGTTGAAGCTCGAGGCGCTCATGCAGCCGCCCGGCGGGATGCCCGCCTCGAAGCAGCCGAAGCTCGAGAGCACGCTCCCGGCCATGGAGTTGTCGAAGCGGAAATGACGCGTGCCGGCGGTGAGCGTCAGCACCTTCGGGATCAGGTCGTAGTCGAGAGAGACGAATTCCGCGAGCTGCTTGGTCTCGCGCACCTGGTCCTGATAGAAGGAGGTGTTGTCGGTCTGTACCCCGGGATCCTGCACGGTCGAGCCCGGGAAGGTGCCGACGTTCGACAGACAGCCGGTGTTGCCGTTGCCGGGCGTCCCGGGGGTAGCGTCAGTCGTGCACGGCGGGATGGTCTTGTAGTTCCAGCGCGTCTCGTCGTAGAGCTTGTTGTCCTCCCAGTACACGCCGGCAATCGCGCGCAGCCGCCAGTCGTCCGGAGTGCTCAGGCGGAACTCATGCTGCTGGTGCTCGTTGCGCTCGATTTCCTCC
>JASHQW010000188.1 GCA_030038875.1 Gammaproteobacteria bacterium
CGCAGGAGGGTGAGGGCTGGATCGTGCAGATCTGCAACCGCCTCGCCGAGCACGCGAGCGAACTGCTGCTGTTCGAGGCTCTCGAGGTCGAGAAGGGTCCGATCGCGACGATCCAGATCCCGCTGCGTATGCGCTTCGGCCTGCACGGCAACTGGGCGGAGGCGGCCGACATCGGACTCCCTGCCTAGGGGCGCCGCCCGCCTCAGGCCACGGGCGCCGCCGGGAGCAGCTCGCCGCCGCGCCGTGCGCGCTCGATGAGCCCCGCCTCATCACGCTGCACGCGCAGCGCGAGCAAGATGAGCAAAGCCACGATCGCCGGCGCCACCCAGTTGATGGCGAGGATCGCCGCCGCCAGATTGCCGCCGTTGGCATCCGCAATCATGCCCACGGCAAACGGGCCGATGCCGATACCGAAAAGCGTATAGATGATGATGTAGAGACCCGCGGTGATGCCGCGCATGCGCGGCATCACCTGCTCGAACATGATGGCGTAGAGCGGCGGGTACCACGCCGTCAGCACCAGACTGTAGGGCACGAAGCGCGCATAGAAGGTCGCGGGGTCCGGTGCGTGGTAGACCCACACGGCGATGAGTGGCGAGACGCCAAGCGAGACGAGTGTGACGCAGGCGCGGCCCGTACCCGGGAAGCGCGCGTTGATGCGGTCGGACAACGGTCCGGCAATCATCGGGCCGATGATGCCGAGTGCCGCGGCCAGCAGGCCGAACTCGAGGCCCGTGGCCGTGGGCGACAGACCGTAGTGCTTCATCAGGAACGAGGGCGTGAAGCCCATGGTGCCGTAGTTGATCATCATCTGCAGGGCGGCGACGCCGAAGCACAGGAGGAGCGCGGGCGAGTGAGTGAGACACATGAAGGTGGGCCGGTCCGTGAGGCGCAGCCGCTGCAGCAGATTCACGACCACCAGCGCACCGAAGCCCACCACCGTCCACTGCAGCGTGTGGGGACTCACCGCGAGCGGACCGAAGTGCAGCGCGGGGCGCGGCGACAGCGCCGACGTGACCCGCGTCAGCCCCACGGCAGCCACAACGATCAGGATCGTCGCGATGACGTTCACGCTCCAGTAGCGCCCGCCGGCACGCGAGCGGGCGAGCGCCAGCCAGTGCGTGCCGGGTGTCACGGCGCCGAGCAGTGCGAGGCTCGCCTGAAAGGGCCGCGGATCGGGCGGTGATTCGATGCCATCGAGCCGCCCACGCCGCGGCTCAGGCATACGCCACAGGAGCGTTGCGAGGAGCAAGCCGGGGAGCGCCGCGACCAGAAACGCGAACTGCCACCCGCGCAGCCCGAGCGGTGCCGGGCCGCCGGCATGCACGCGGTCCCACCAGTCGGCAGTCACACCGCCGAGCACCGAGGAGCCGCCGAGCCCGAGCGCGATCGCGGCGGCAATCACCGCTGCGGCGAAACCGCGCCGCGGCTTCGCGTAATGGTCGAATACCAGCGAGAAGCCTGCCGGTTGCGCGGCACCCTCGCCGACCCCGACGCCGAGACGGGACAGGGCGAGAAGCGCAAAGCCGTGGGCCGCGGCGGCGAGCGCCGTCGCCACCGACCAGAACGCGAGCGTGATGCCGAGCAGCCGCGTGCGCACCCAGCTGTCGGCAAGCCGCCCGAGCGGCAGCGAGAACAGCGCGTAGAAGAGCGCAAACACCGTGCCATAGAGCAGTCCCATCTCCGCATCGCCGATGCCGATGTCATGCTTGATGCGCGGCGCGAGAATCGCGAGGATGTTGCGATCGAGGAGGCTCAGAGCGTTGGTGAGCGCGACCAGCGTGAGTGCGTAGCCGGCCGTGTGCACGAGGCGCCCGCGGCTCATAGCCCGAACCAGCGCTCGGCGTTGGTCTGCATGAGCTTGCGCTTGGTCGCGAGCGGGATGTCGAGGTTGTCGTGCGTGCGCACCTCGTCCGGCACGAACTGATACGGATAGTCCATTGCATACATGACGCGGTCCTCGCCCACGACCTGCTGCGTGAATAGAATCGCCGGCGCCCAGGCCATGCCGCTGGTGGTGATCAGCACATTGCTGCGCAGGTAATCGAGGATCGTCTTCTTCAGCGGCTTCAGACACGCATACCGTTGCGAGCGCACGCTCACCTGATGCATGTAGTCGAGCCGGTAGACCCAGAAGGGCAGCGCCTCGCCCATGTGACCCACCACGATCTGCAGCTGCGGGTAACGGTCGAAGATGCCGCTGGTGATCAGGCGCAGCAGATGCAGCCCCGTCTCGACGCCGAAGCCGAAGATAGCCCCGTCGAGGCCGGCCTCGAGCATCGGCCCGATCATCGAGTCCGGGGGCGTTGCCGGGTGGATATAAAGCGGCTGCCCCGTCTCGGCGAGCGCGCGGAAGATCGGCGCGCAGCGCGGATGATCGAGGTACTGGCCGCGGGTGTGGCTGTTGATCTGCACGCCCTTGAAGCCGAGCTCGCGCGCGCCGCGCAGGATCTCGCGCGCCGACCATTCCGGATCCTGCGGCACGACGGTGGTCATGCCGATATAGCGGTCGCGGTGTGAGGCAACCTGCCCGGCGAGGTAGTCGTTGGCGCGCTGCGCAAGTCCGCGCGCCTCGGCAACATCGGGCAGCGCCTGGGCGCCAGGCGAGGTGAGCGCGAGAATCGCCCGGTCGATTCCGGTTTCATCCATGTGGCGGATGCGCTGCTCGCCGAGATCGAGCAGCCGCTCCATGATCTCGCGGGCGCGTGCTGATGGGCTGCGCGCGTAAAAGCCCCACAGCGACACGAGGCCCTTGTCGGCCGTGCCATCCTTCACCATGCGCAGGTAGCAGTCGATCTGCTCGCGCGTCGCGAAGGCTTCCTCGGTCGCGATGCGCAGGTAACCGCGCTCACCGCCGGTCTTGAGCTCGTGACTCATGCCTCACCCTTCGTGCACCGCCTTGACGACCAGGCAGGCCATTACGCCTTCCGGGCCGTTTTCCGAGCCGTGCCCGGACCACTTGACGCCACCGAACGGCGCGTCCGAGCCCCCGAGGGCTGTGGTGTTGATGCACAACATGCCGCTTTCCACCTCGCGCGCGAGGCGTCGCTGCCGTCCGCAGTCCCCGGTCCAGCTGAAAGCGGCCAGGCCGTACGGCAAACGGTTGGCTTCCGCAATCATCTCCTCCTCGGTGCGGAAAGGATTGATGAGCGCCACCGGTCCGAACGGCTCTTCGTTCATGATGGGCGCGCTCTGCGGGACCTCGGATAGCACCGTCGGTGCGTAGTAGTAGCCCTGCTCGCCGAGGCGCCGCCCGCCGGTGTGCAGTTTGGCGCCGGCGCGCACGGCGCCGCCGATCAGCCGCTCCATCGCCTCGGGGCGGCGCGGATTGGCCATTGGGCCCATCTGCACGCTCTCGTCGAGTCCGTTGCCGACGCGCAGCCGCGCGGCGTGCTCCACGAATCCGTCACGGAAGCGCCGGTAAATGCCCTCCTGCACGATAAAGCGGGTCGGGGAGACACACACCTGCCCGGCGTTACGATGCTTGGAGGGGACCATCACCTTGAGCACCTGCTCCACGTCGACATCGTCGAACACCAGCACGGGGGCGTGTCCCCCGAGCTCCATGGTGGTGCGCTTGCAATCCTCCGCGGCGAGCTTCATGAGGTGCTTGCCTACCGCGGTCGACCCGGTGAAGCTCAGCTTGCGGATGATCGGCGAGGCCAGCAGGTGCCGCGAGACCTCGTCGGGCACGCCGAACACGGCCTGCCCCACTTCCTGCGGCAGCCCCGCATCGAGCAGACATTGGAGCACCGCGAGCGCCGAGCCCGGCGCCTCCTCCGCGGCCTTGAGTATCACCGAACAGCCGGCGGCGACCGGTGCGCCGAGCTTGCGGCCGGGATTGCCGATCGGAAAGTTCCAGGGCGCGAAGGCCGCGACCGGTCCGACCGGCTCACAGACGACGGTCGAGCGCATTCCGGGCGGGCGCACCAGCTCTCGTCCGTAGAAACGCTGACACTCGCCGGCGTAGAACTCGAACAGGTTGACGTTCATCATCACTTCTATGCGCGCCTCAGCGAGCGGTTTGCCCTCTTCCAGCGTCGCAATGCGTGCGATCTCCTCCTGCCGTTCCCTCAGCAGCCGCGCGGCGCCGGTGAGTACGGCCGCCCGCTGCGCGGCGGGAGTATCGCGCCACAAGCGAAAGCCGCGTTGCGCCGCAGCGAGTGCGCGCTCGAGATCGGCTTGGTCCGCGAGCGGCAGGTCGCCGAGGGCGGCGCCGCTCGCGGGATTCACCACCGTGTGCACGCGGCGGTGAGCGACGGGGATCTTTTCACCGTCGATGATCATGTGCAGCTGCGGGTAGCTCACGAGGCGCTCCGCGCCTCGAGCCGCTCGATGCGCTCGACCTCGCGGCCGTAGGGCTTGACGCCCAGCGAGATCGTGAAGGCGGCGAGCGGCAGCAGGATCGCGGCGGTGAGTTCGATGCTCTTCCACAGGTCGGCATCGTGGCCGAAGACACGCTGCGTGACGCTCCCGATCAGCTGCCCACCGAACGATCCGAAGAAGATGAACATGAAGAGGTAGATGGCGGTCACGCGGCCGCGCATCTCATTCGGCGTGATGCGCTGGATGGCAGCGTTCTGCGGCACCGCCGAGGCGAGGCCGCACACCCCGCCCCCGAACACGCACAGCAGCGACAGCTCCCCCGACGGCATGAGCGGTGCGAGGATCTCGCACGGCGCGGCGAGCGCGAACAGGATCGTTGCGGCACGCACATGCGAGTCCCGGTAGCGCTTGGCGAGCCACTCGGCGAGCACCGTACCGACGAAGGCGCCGAGCAGGTATGACACCAGGATCACGACGCTCATCCAGTTACCGATGCGTGCCGGGCTCCAGCCGTACGTGCGCGCGAGGAACGCGGGGCGCCACACCCCGAGGCCGAGAAACTCCGTGGCGCTGAAGGCGAGGCCGATGAAGAGCGGCAGGTAGACCGCACGGCGCGTCCAGATCTCACGCAGCACCGCTCTCATGGGTACGGCCTGCCCGTGCGCCATCACGCCGCGCCGCGGCGGTTCTTTGGCAAGGAGCAGCAGCACCGCGATCACAAGGCCCGGGGCACCGACCATCATGAGCACCCACTGCCAGCCGTGGATCGTCAGGCCCATCCAGTGAACGACCGGCCAGGTCGCCACCAGAGTGAGCAGCACGCCCCCGAGGTAGATGCCAAGCACATTGCCGCTGATGAAGCCGAGCTGCAGCAGGCCAATGGCGCGCGGCAGCCGCAGCGGCGGGAAGTAATCCGCCAGCATCGAGTACGAGCCGGGGGCGTGAGCAGAGCCGCCCGCGCCGATCAGCATGCGGCTCATGAACAGCTGCACGAAGTTCTGCGCGAGCCCGCCGAGCGCGGTGATGCCGCCGATCACCGCGACGCCCGCGGCGAGCACGTACTTGCGCGGATAGACGTCCACCAGGCGCGCCAGGGGGATGCCGACCAGCACGTAGAAGATGATGTTGGCGGGCCCGAGGAGGAAGCCAAGCTGCTCATCGCTCAGGATAAAATCAGCCTTGATCCGCTGCGCCAGCATGGTGAAGATCTGCGCGTCCATGAAGTTCAGCGCCGTGGCGAGAATGATCACGAACAGCCCATAGTAGGCCGCGCTCCCGACCGCCCACGCCTGTGCCGGCGCAACCGCCCGGACCGCAACCGCATCCGCCGCCTGACCGGCGCCTGCGGGCACCTGCACGACCATGGGCTCCCCCTTACGCGGGCGCAGCTGGCGAGCGCCCGACTGTATGTGTTAGATACAATATGACTTGCGGCCGTTTTGTCCAGCGCTTTGTGGCGTGCCGGGCAACGCCGCCCGGCGGCACGCCGCCGGTAACGGGAGGGGAACCGCGACATGCAGAACCTGCCAGGCAAGACGGCATTCGTCACCGGGGGCGCCAGCGGCATCGGGCTCGGCATCGCCAAAGCCCTGCTCGGCGCGGGAATGAACGTCGTCATCGCCGATATCCGCGACGACCATCTCCGGCAAGCGCAGGAGGAGCTCGGCGCGCCCGAGCGCGTGCTGGCGCTCGAGCTCGACGTGACCGACCGCGCCGCGTACGCACGCGCTGCCCGCGCGGCGGAAGCGCGCTTCCGCAGGGTGCACATCCTCTGTAACAACGCCGGCGTGGCGGTCGTCGGCCCGACCGAGCTCGCGACGTTCTCCGACTGGGACTGGGTGCTCGGGGTCAACCTCGGGGGGATCGTCAACGGGATCGTCACGCTGCTGCCGCGCATCCTCAGCCACGGCGAGGGCGGGCACATCGTGAACACGGCCTCCATGTCGGGGCTCATGCCGCATCCGGGGGCGACTATCTACGGCACCTCCAAGGGCGCTGCCGTGGCCATGATCGAATGCATGCGCGCCGAGCTCGAGCCGAAGGGCATCGTCTGCTCGGCCTTTTGCCCGGGAGCGGTGCAGTCGAACATCGCCGAGGCGCACAGAACGCGGCCCGCAGCGCTCGCCGACAGCGGTTATGCGGAGGCCGACAAGCGGCGCCGGCAGAACACGGACTACTTCCACCTGTTCCGTACCAAGGAGGAGATCGGCCAGCGTGTGCTCCAGGGGATACTGCGCGATGAGCTCTACATCCTGACGCACAGCGAATTCCGCCAGGGCGTCGAGGAGCGCGCCCAGGCCATGTGCGCGGCGGTGCCCGACCTCCCCGAGAACGAGGAGTACCGGCGCGCCTTCGGTATTCTCTTCCGTAACCCGATCTACGCCGCCGAAACGGCGCGCCACCCGCGAGGCAGGACATGAAGGACTTCTCAGGCCGCACAGCGTTCGTCACCGGCGGCGCGAATGGCGTCGGCATCGGCCTGGTGCGGGCGCTGCTCGCACAGGGCTGCAACGTTGCTATTGCCGACATCCGCAGCGCGCACATCGATGCGGCACTCACAGCGCTCGACAACCCGCGCGCCATGGGCGTGCCCGTGGACGTCTCCTCGCGCGCGGAGCTGGCGCGCGCCGCGCAGGCGGTCGAGGAGAAATTCGGCGTCGTGACACTGCTCTTCAACAACGCGGGCGTGAATCTCTTCCAGAGCATCGAGGAGTCGAGCTACGACGACTGGGACTGGATCATGGGGGTCAATCTCCACGGCCCGATCAATGGCGTCATGACCTTCGTGCCGCGAATGATCCGTGCCGGCAAGGGCGGCTACGTGGTGAACACCGCCTCGATGGCCGGTTTCCTCGGCGCCGCGGCCTGCGGCATCTACAACACCACCAAGTTCGCCGTGCGTGGCATGTCCGAATCGCTGCGCGCCAGCCTGGCGCCGCACGGCATCGGCGTCTCGCTGCTCTGTCCGGGCCTGGTCAAGTCCTACATCTACGCGAGCGAGGAGATACGGCCGCAGGCCCTCAAGGCGGGTGCCAAGCCCGTGAACACCGAGTTCGTGAAGCGCCTGGCCGAGATCCACCAGTTCGGCATGGAGCCGGATGTGATCGCCACGCGCGTGCTCGAGGCGATGCGCGAGGACCGCTTTCACGTCTTCTCACATCCCGAGTTCAAGGACGAGCTGAGCGAGGTGTTCGGGGAGATTCTCGCGGACTTCCGCGACTACCCCCCCGATCCTGGTCACGCGCAGCGCATCGAGTTCGAGAAGACCCGCCGCGAGACCTATCGCAAGCAGCGCCGCGGGCTCAAGCAGAGCTAGCCGTGCGCGTCGAGGCGCTCGATCACGTGAACATCATCACCGCGGACCTCGAGGGCACGGCGCGCTTCTATGCCGAGCTCCTCGAGCTCGAGCCGCGCGATGCCCCGCCGCCGCTCACCCACGGGAATGCGCGCTGGATGTACGACGCCGCCGGGCACGCCGTGCTGCACTTGAACAGCCTCGACTGCCCGCGCGCCTACGACCGCGAGGTGCGCGCCGGGCCGACCGGGGCACTGCACCACGTGGCGCTGCGCTGTTCGGGGTACGAGGAGATCCGGGCGCGGCTCACCCGGCGCAACCTCGATCACCGGCTCAACGACGTCAGCGCCGTCGGGCTGCGGCAGATCTTCGTGCTCGATCCCAACGGGGTGCTGCTGGAGTTGAATTTCTTTGACGCGTAAGCGCGGGCGAGGGGCAACCGTTGCCACTTTATAGGCCGCCGCGCGTGCGCCAGCCGTGCTTGTAGGTTTCGCGCGCCACGCGACTGTAGGGCACGGGGCTCACGATGACACGCACCTCGGTCTGCCGGTGCGGCTCGACCGTGGTCTTGCGCGTCCCGCCGTTCTCCTCTCCCCACACCACCCGCAGCTCGGTACCGGGCGGAATCTCCGGGCGTATGGTAGCCAGGCTCAACGCCTGTTTTTCGTTGTAGCTGTAGCCGGTGAACATCGACAACCCCACGGTCCTGCCGTCCGCATCGATCACGCGGTCGTAGTTCGACGAGGCATAGTTGGCGAGCGGCACGTCGAAGAACTTGTACTGCTCGCTCTCGGGATTGAAGAGCGAGCCCATGATCCGAGTCATGTCCTCAGGATTCCAGGCGAGCGTCACTTTCCTGCGCTGCGCCTCGGGCTTCAGTCGCTCGAGCGTCTCGCGGCCGTGGAAGTCGTGATCGAAGCGGATGAACGAGCCGTAGCCCATCTCCCAGGGGTTGAGGTAGTAGTCCTCGATGTTGTCGGACACGAAGCTGCCACCGATCGAGCCCGTGGCCTCGTAGCTGTCGGGAGCGAGCCACTGGCGATAGGGGCGCAGCTTGTCGCCGCTGTAGATCGCCGGCAGCGGCGAGGGAATCCAGCCCGACTCCAGCGTATTCGCGGGGTAGGCGCGGCTGCCGCAAGGCACCAGGCCGAACTCCCTGCCGGCCTCGAGAATGGCGGCGCGGATCTCCTCCTGCTGCGCATACGGTCCCCAGATCTCGAGGCCCGGCGCGCCCGACATGCCGTGACGCAAGGTGCGCACGGTCCGGCCGGCGATCCTCATGGTCGACAGGCTGAAGAACTTCAGCTGCTCGAGCGGACCGCCGTTGAGCTTCTCGATGATCGCCCAGGCCTTCGGTCCCTGAATCTGAAAGCGCCACACCGAGCGCATCACCGGCTTGCCCATCGGCCGCATCGGCGAGCGGTCATCGAGCTCGACCTGGACGTCATAGCCGCCGGTGGCCGCGTGAAAACGCAGCCAGTTGGACGCGGGCGCGCGACCGACGTAGAGAAACTCCTCCTCGGCGAGATGGAAGAGGATGCCGTCGCCCACCACGTGACCATAGGGCGTGGTGGGCACGTACTGCTTCGCCTTGTCGGAGGTGAAGCCCTGCATCGAGTTGACTGCGGTGTCGCTGAAGAGCTTGAGAGCATCCCGGCCGCGCACGTAGAGATTCACCATGTGGTGGGTCTGATCGAAGAGCACGGCGCTGTGCTGCCAGGCCCACTGCTCGCTGCGCCAGTTGCTGAACTCCGCCGCGACCACCGGATAGACGTAGGCGCCGAGCTGCGAGTTGCGCAGCAGGCTGACCGTATTACCGGCTGCCGCCAGGATCTCTTCCAGATTGCGCGCGGCCATGACTCATCCCCCGGTTTCTCTCAAACTCGAATCATCATAGCGCACTTTGTATGTGACACAAACGAATCGCCGCTCGTCCTCACGGGTGGGGCCGAGCCGGAGTTGCCGGCGCTGGCAGCGCGACAGCGGCTCGACCGCCCCGCAGCCGCCATCACGCCGGATTTGCGATCACTACCTTGCCGAACAGCTGCGGCGAGGCCTGGTAGGCATAGGCCGTCCGGGCATCGGCGAAATCGAACACGCGGTCGATGACGGGCTTCATCTGATGCGCGTCCACGAAGTCGTTGAGATCGCGCGCCATGGCAGCCGAGCCGACGAATATGCCGCGCAGGCTCGCACCCTTCACCATGAGCGGCATGGGATTGGTATCGCCCTGCATCGACAGCACGCCGATGAGCGCGATCTCGCCACCGAAGCCGACCGCCTGGATGGATTGCGCGAGCGTCCCCAAGCCCCCCACCTCGACCACGTGGTGGATGGTGCCGCCGGCGAGCGCGGCGGCCTGCGCGCCCCACTGAGGCTCGGACTTGTAGTTGAGCGTCGCGTCCGCACCGAGCATGCGCACCCGGGCGAGCTTGGCATCGCTCGAGGAGGTCGCCACCACCCGCGCACCGGCAGCCTTGGCGATACGCAGCGCCAGCAGCGAGACGCCTCCAGTGCCGATCAGCAGCACCCAATGGCCGCGCTCGAGCGGGCGCAGGCCCGTCATCAGCGCATTCCACGCGGTCACCCCGGCGCAGGGCAAGCTCGCCGCCTCCTCAAAGCTCAGTGAGCTTGCGAGCTTCACGACCCCCGTCTCGGGGAGCGTCACCCAGTCGGCGAGCATCCCCTTGGCCGGCGGACAGCCGAGCGCCTCGCCCTTGGTCGGGGTCGGCGGCCCGTCGGACCAGCCTTGGAAGAAGGCGCCCGCCACACGGTCGCCCGGCGTGAGGGACCGTACACCGGCACCGACCGCCTCGACCACGCCGGCGCCATCGGACAGCGGTACGCCGCTCACCTTGATGGCGGCGCCGAAATAACGTCCCTGGGCTATGGCCTGATCGCGGTAGTTGAGGGAAGCGGCGCGCACGCGCACCAGCACCTCTCCCGGGCCCGGATCCGGTCTCGACAGCTCGATGAGCTTGAGCTGCTCGACGGAGGTGCATCCCGCCGGCAGCTGCCATGCACGCATCTTCACTGCGCTCATCGCGCCTCTCCCGACCAGGTCCGCAACCCCGGTGCCGTACGATCCTCACCCGCCAGCGCGCGCGCCACCGCCGGGCGCGAGCGCATCCTCTCCGTCCACGCAACGAGGCGCGGACAGCGCTTACCGATCCCGAGCTCGGGAAACATCCGCTCCACGGACACGCCGCAATAGGAGAAGAAATTGATGTCGGCGAGCGTGTAGGCGTCCCCGGCGATCCAGGCGGTATGCGCGAGCTGCGCTTCCACCTTGTCGACCGCATAGAGGATCTTCTCGGTCGCATGCGCCAGGTCAGCCTCGCTGAAGCCGGAGCGCGCCGTGCGCCACTTCGTGCGCTGGTCGGGCAGCGGGATACGCTCCATCAGCCGCTCGAACTCGCCGCTCTCGATGCTGCGCGCGATGATCCCCACCATGCGGTGCCAGCCGTGCATGGAGACATAGTTCATCACCTGCTCGTCGCAGAACTTGTTCCAGTAGCGCATGCGCGCCGCGCCCACCGGGTCGCGGGGCCGCAGGGGTATATCCGGGAAGACGTCTTCCAGATACTCGTTGATGACGGTGGTATGCGTGATGATCGCACCGTCGTGATCGAGCACCGGCACCTGCCCTTCCGGATTGATCGCCACGAACCAGGGCTGGTGCTGCTCGAACTTGTGCAGATCGACGTAAACGCTCTCGTACGGCAGACCCTTCTCGATGAGCGGGATCATCGACTTGAGCGAGTTCGCCAGTGGCTCGGCGTGATAGTACTTGAGTGTCATGAGCGCCCTACTGCGGCGTCAGCCCGAGGAGCCGCGCTGCGTTGTCCTTTACGATGCCCGCCAGCACCTCGGGCTTGAAACCGACGTGCTGCGCCGCCTCGAGCCACCGATCGGGTCGGATCAGCGGAAAGTCCGAGCCGAACATCATCTTGTTCTTCAGCGGCCCGTTGCCGTACGCGATGATCTGCGGCTGGAAATACTTCGGGCTCCAGCCGGAGAGGTCAAGGTAGACGTTCTCCTTGTGCAGCGCCATCGACAGGCTCTCGTCGACCCACGGCCAGCTCGGGTGGGCGAGCACGACTTTCATGTCGGGGAAATCGACGGCGACATCGTCGATGAGCATGGGCTGGCCCCACTTGAGCCGCACGCCACCGCCCCCGGGGAGCCCCGTGCCCATGCCCGAGTGACCGGTGTGAAAGATGGCCGGCAGCTTGTGCGCCGCGATCACTTCGTAGATCGGGTAGGCAATGCGGTCGGCGGGATGGATGTCCTGGATGATGGGGTGGAACTTGAAGCCGCGCACGCCATGCTTCTCGATGAGGTCGCGCGCCTCGCGCGCGCCGATCCTGCCCTTGCGCGGATCGATCGAGGCGAAGGGAATGACGATGTCATCGTTCCTGGCGGCGTAGTCCGCGATCTCGTAGTTGCTGACCCGCCGCGCGCCGATGCTGCTCTCGCTGTCCACCGTGAACAGGCAGAAGGCAATCTGCTGCGCACGATAGAGGCTGATGATCTCGGGAATCTTCGGCCGCTCGCGCGGCGCCTTGAAGTAAGCGGAGGCCGCATCGAAGAAGCGGCCCATGGCGGGATCCTCGGGATCGTGACACGAGACGTCGGCATGCACGTGCACGTCGATGGCGCGAATCTTGGACAGATCAATCATGCCGCATTCTCTCAGGCGAGCATCTTCGGGCCCGTCTGCTTCGCCTGCTCGATCTCAGCGGCGCGGTCGCGCTTGATCGGCACATCCCTGCCCGCCTGAACGGCGGGGCGCGCGCCAACCAGCGCCAGCCAGCGCTGCAGATTCGCGAACTCGGCCACGCTGACCCCGGACCACTCGTAGCCCGAGACCCAGGGCCACAGCGCCATGTCCGCAATCGAGTACTCGCCCGCGATGTACTCGTGACTCGCGAGCTGCCGGTCGAGCACGCCGAAGAGGCGCGTCACCTCGCGCTGATAGCGGTCGATCGCCGGCTGGATCTTTTCGGGGAAGTAGCGCAGGAACACGTTCGCCTGCCCCATCATGGGGCCGATGCCGGACATCTGGAACATCAGCCACTCGATCACCCGGGTGCGGCCGTGCAGGTCCCGCGGCAGGAATCTGCCGGTCTTCTCGGCCAGGTAGATGAGAATTGCGCCCGACTCGAACACCACGAAGCCGTCGTCGTCGAGGGTTGGAATACGGCCGTTGGGATTGAGCTTGAGGTACCAGTCGGCCTTCTGCTCCAGGGTGGCAAAATCGATCACCCGCACCTCGTACGGCAAAGCCATTTCCGCGAGCGCAATCGAGATCTTCCAGCCGTTGGGCGTCGCCGCCGTATAGAGTCTGATCGCCATCGTCCTGCCTGCCTCCCTCGGTAGCTTCAGCCCCAGCGATTGATTTCCGGCCCGACGCTCCAGCTCGCGCTCGGGTCGGAGCGCAGCGCCAGCGACAGTGCGCGCGTCACGGCGGGCGTACTCCGCACCCGTGCGAGCCACGCCGCGGTGCGCGGTCTTGCGGCAAACGCCTCGCTCACGAGCGGCACCATGCCGGCAAGCCAGGCGAAGCTCTCGAGGTCAGCGATCGAGAAGGCGCCCATCAGCCACTCGCGCTCGGCCAAGCGCTCCTCGATCCTCTCCACGGCCTGATGGATCTTGGTGCGGCTGTCGGCGAGTTGCTCCTGCGAGAAGCGGCCGGCCATGATCTCGCGCCAGCGCGCGCGCAGATCGACGCTCACGATGCTCTCGAGAACCCCTTCGTCCGCCTGCGGGGGGTAGGCACGGCAGCCGAGCAAGGCGGCGGCGGGCGCCGTTCGCTCGATTATCTGGCGGCACCAGCGCATCGTCTCCCAGCGAGCATATGGGTCAGCGGGACGCAGCGGCACGCCCCGACCCACATCATCGAGATAACAGGCGATGAACACCGAATCGGTCATCGCCTCGCCATCGGCGAGCAGTATCGGGCCCTCTGCCTCGATGCTCATCGCCACGAGCGGCTCGTGCGCGAACGGCAGGGTGTGCCGCTCCCCCCTAGCGAGATCGATGCGGATGAGCTCGGCCGGCAGCTCCTTGGCGAAGAGCGCCGCGAGCACCGTGAGCGAGGGACCGTTGGGCTCGCCGTGATAGAGCGCGAGGTTCATGCCGCCTGTCCCCCGCCGATATGCGGCTGCTCGAGGATGGTCACGCGCTTGACCAGGTTGGTCCTTCCCAGGGCCCAGCAGGCCCGGGTCGCCGGACGCGCATAGATGGCACGGAGCCAGCGCAGGATGTTGGGTGTCAGCTCGTCGTTGGACAGCGCCGGCTGCGACAGCGGCAACGCATAGGCGAGATTGAAGCCGTTGATGTCGGCGAGGCTGTACTGATTGCTGGCGAGATAAGGCCGCTGCGAGAGCTCCTGCTCGAGCATGCGAATGCCGAGCGCCACGCGCCGTCGCGACTCCTCCATCTCCTCCGTGCTGAATTGTCCCGTGATCGCCTTGCGCCAGGCGCGGCGGCGCTCCGGCAGCGGGATCCGCTCGATGGCCGCCTCGAGCTCCTGCGGGTCGCGGGAGCGGACCGAAGGGCCGACGAACACGCTCCAGCCGATCATCGAGAAGCTCGGGCCCAGCCACTGGTCCATCAGCTTCATCCACCAGCGCACGCGCCAGCGGTCTTTGGCGTCCGCGGGCATGAGGCGCGGGCCTTCGAAGGCCTCATCCACGTATTCCATGATCGCGGTCGATTCGGTGAGCACGCGCTCCCCGTGGAGCATCGCCGGGATCGTGCCCTGCGGATTGATGGCCAGATACTCCGGCTTGTGCTGATCGAAATTGAGCAGGTCGAGGTAGTGGCTGTTGAACGCTACGCCCTTCTCCATCAGCGCCAGCATGGGCTTGCCGGAGTTGGCGTTCGGCTCCCAATGGTACAAGGTGACGCTGGGCATCAGGCCGATCCCCCTTTGTAAGTGTTGCATACCATTGGCGCCGCCGGCGGTCAAGGCGCGTCGCTCCTGCGCCACCCGGGCCAGCGGGCAAGGCTTCATGGCTCGTCAAAGCTGAGCCCGACATAGTTCTCCGCCAGCAAGCGGGAAGCGGCGACGGAGCGCGCCAGGTATTCCAACTCCGCCGACTGCAGGCGTTGCGCGAAGGGATCCGTCGAGAAGCGGTGCAGGAGCGTCGTGAACCACCAGGAGAATCGGGTCGCCTTCCACACCCGGCTGAGCGCCCGTGCCGAGTACTCACCGAGCAGCGTCGGGCTGCGATTGCGGTAGAACTCGATCAGCCCGCGGGCCAGCAGGCGCACGTCCGCCGCCGCGAGGTTCAGACCCTTGGCCCCGGTGGGCGGCACGATGTGCGCGGCATCGCCCACCAGGAACAGCTGCCCGAAACGCATCGGCTCGGTCACACAGCTGCGCAGTGGCACGATGCTCTTCTCCAGCGCCGGCCCGCTCACCAGGCGCGCCGCGTAGCGCTCGGGAAGCCGTGTGCGCAGCTCGTCGAAGAAGCGACTGTCCGGCCACTGCTGCAGCTGGTCCTCGAGCGGGCACTGCAGGTAGTAGCGGCTGCGGCCGCGCGAGCGCATGCTGCACAGGGCAAAGCCCCGTTCGTGGTGGGCGTACACGAGCTCCTCGTTGAGCGGCGGCACATCGGCCAGCAGCCCGAGCCAGCCGAAGGGATAGGCGCGCTCGTAGCGCGCGAGCCTCTCGCCTGGCACGTCCGCACGGCTCACGCCGTGCTGGCCGTCGCAGCCGGCCACGAAATCACAGCGCAGCTCGTGACGGCTGCCGGCGTGGGTGTAGCTCACGCGCGGCGCGTGCGTGTCGAAGTCGTGCACGGCCACGTCCCGCACCTGCCAGAGCACGGCCTCGCCTGTGGCCGAGCGCGCCTGCACGAGGTCGCGCTGCAGCTCGTTCTGGCCGTAGACCAGCACGCTTTTGCCGGTCAGCCCCTTGAGGTCGATGCGGTGATGGCGGTCGGCGAAGGCGACGTCGAAGCCATCGTGCACCAGTCCGTCGCGCCGCGCCCGCGCGCCGACGCCAGCTTCCTCGAGCAGCTCCACCGTTGACCACTCCAGCAGCCCCGCGCGGATACGGCCCTGCACGTGCTCCGGGGTCTCCCTCTCCAGCACCAGCGAGTCGATCCCATGGCGCTGCAGCAGCTGCGCCAGCAGCAGTCCCGCGGGTCCCGCACCGATGATCGCCACCTGGGTCGAGCGCATGGGCGCTGCGCCCTCTCAGGCCCGCGCCGCCGCTGCCGGCGTGCGTTGCGCGTGCGCGGCGCAAGCCGCGCGGGCATGACGTCGCAGCCCTTCCACCAGCTGCGCCTGCACCGCGGTCGGCCGCCAGTTGCGGCGCACCGTGAGTCCGATCGAGCGGGTCACCGCGCCGCACGGATGCGGCAGGGCGATGAGCTGGCCCGTCTCGAGCTCGTGGTGGATCTGGTGCTCCGACAGCAGCATCACGCGCTCACTCGCGATCAGCATCGAGCGGGCGGCGACCAGCGAATTGCATTCGATCGGCGCCACGCTGCGCGGGGTGTCGAGCCGTTCGAGGAGCGCATCGAAATGCCGCCGCAGCGGCGAAGCGCGCCGCGGCGCAATCCGGGGAAATCGGGCCAGCGCCGCGAGCGTGGGCGCGCCGCAGCCGGCCAGCGGATGCCGTGCCCCGACTACGATCGCGAGCGGATCATCGAACAGGTGCTCCTGCACGATGTCGTCACAGGGCACCGGGTCGCGCAGGGCGCCCACCAGCACGTCCGCGGCTCCGCGCCGCAACGCCGTCAGCAGGCTGTCATAGGGGCCGTCGAGGATGCTGATCCCGTGCTCGGGTCGGACCGCAGCGAACTCGAGCACGGCGCGCGCGACCAGCAGGCTGCGCGCCAGCGGCATGGCCCCGATGGTGGTGGAGCCGCTCCCGGTGCCCTCGGCCGTGGCGACCTCGGCCTGCGCCTGGGCGATCTCGGCAAACGCCAACCCGGCGCGCAGCGCCAGCTTCTCTGCCTCGCGCGTCGGGCGCACGCCGAAGCTCGTGACCTCGAACAGCTCGGTGCCGAGCGCTCGCTCCAGCTGGCGCGCCGCGCGATGCACCGCCGTACGGGCGCGCCCGGCGCGCCGCGCGGCGCGGGCGAAGGCGCGCTCCTCGACGACGGCGATGAGCGCATTGAGCTGCGTGGCAGTGACGCCGCTCAACACATCCGCGCCGGCGGTGTCGGCGGGGCGGCGGCGCACCGCCACGAGCGCCTCCCTGAGCATCTGCAGCGCGCGCTCGACCCGGCCGGCCGCGGCGCGGCCGGCAGCGGTGAGCTCGATGCCCGCGTAGCTGCGCTGCATGAGCCGCGCTCCGAGCACGGCCTCGATGTGGCCGAGCGCCTGGGTGACCGCCGGCTGGCTGAGGTGCGCCGCCCGCGCCGCCGCGTTCACGCTGCCGCGCCGCACCACCTGATCGAAGAGCGCCAGGTGCCGCAGGTTGGGCGTCGGCAGGGAGCCTGGCGAAAGCGGGCTTCGGGATGCGCGCGGACCCATGTCCACAATTTCTTATACCCAGCCGTGAATTGCAATTACCCGCGCGGTGCGCAGCAGTCGGACAATCGGGCCTGGGTCCTGTCGTGCGGATGGCCGTCATGAA
>JASHQW010000189.1 GCA_030038875.1 Gammaproteobacteria bacterium
CCACCAGGCGCGGGAGGCGCGTCACGAGTACCTGACGGTCGAGCACCTGCTGCTCGCCATACTCGACACCCCCAAGGTGCGCGAGGTGCTGCGCGCCTGCGGCGTGGACTTTGCCAAGCTCCGCCAGGAGCTCAAGGAGCACATCGACCAGTCCACCCCGCGCCTCGAGGACGGCGAGGAGCGCGAGGTGCAGCCGACGCTCGGCTTCCAGCGGGTGCTGCAGCGCGCCCTGTTCCATGTGCAGTCGAGCGGCAGGAAGGAAGTCGGGGTGACCAACGTGCTGGTCGCCATCTTCAGCGAGAAGCAGAGCCATGCCGTGTTCCTGCTCAACCGCCAGCACGTCACGCGGCTCGATGTCGTCAATTACATCTCCCACGGGCTTTCAAAGATCGCCGAGGAGAAGACTGAGAAGGAGGAGGCCTCAGCGGACGGCGAGCGCGACGGCGAGGGCGGCAGCGCGCTCGAGAAATACACGACCAACCTCAACCGCATGGCGCAGGAGGGGCGCATCGACCCGCTGATCGGGCGCAAGCTCGAGGTGGAGCGAACGATCGAGATCCTGTGCCGCCGCCGCAAGAACAATCCCCTGTACGTCGGCGAGGCCGGCGTCGGCAAGACGGCGATCGCCGAAGGGCTGGCGCGCCTCATCGTCGAGGGCAAAGTGCCCGAGGTGCTCGCCGACTGCACCATCTTCGCGCTCGACATGGGCGCGCTCATCGCCGGCACCAAGTACCGCGGCGATTTCGAGAAGCGCCTGAAGGGCGTGATCACCGAGCTGAAGAAGCTTCCGGGCGCGGTGCTCTTTATCGACGAGATCCATACCGTGATCGGCGCCGGCGCCGCCTCGGGCGGCGTGATGGACGCCTCCAATCTCATCAAGCCGGTGCTCTCCAACGGTGAGATCCGCTGCATTGGCTCGACCACCTACAGCGAGTACCGCGGGATCTTCGAGAAGGATCACGCCCTCGCCCGGCGCTTCCAGAAGATCGACGTGGTCGAGCCCTCGGTGGCCGAGACCATCGACATCCTGTTCGGCCTGAAACCGCGCTTCGAGGAGCATCACGGCATCACCTATGCCGATGAGGCGCTGCGCGCCGCGGCGGAGCTGGCCGCGCGCCACATCAACGAGCGGCATCTCCCCGACAAGGCCATCGACGTAGTCGACGAAGCCGGAGCCCGCGCACGCTTGAAGCCGCTCGCCGAGCGCGAGCCGCGGGTCGAAGTGCGGCACATCGAGGACGTCGTGGCGCGCATGGCGCGCATTCCCGCCAAGAGCGTCTCGATCTCCGACAAGGAGATCCTGAAGAACCTCGAGCGCAACCTGAAGCTCGTGATCTTCGGCCAGGACAAGGCGATCGAGGCCTTGGGCGCTGCGATCAAGATGGCACGTTCAGGCCTCGGCGAGGCGCGCAAGCCGGTCGGCAGTTTCCTGTTCGCGGGCCCCACCGGCGTCGGCAAGACCGAGGTTACGCGGCAGCTCGCCATCGCCATGGGCGTCGAGTTCCTGCGTTTCGACATGTCCGAGTACATGGAGCGGCACACCGTGTCGCGGCTGATCGGCGCGCCGCCCGGCTACGTCGGCTTCGACCAGGGGGGACTGCTCACCGAGGCGATTGCCAAGCATCCGCACTGCGTGCTGCTGCTCGATGAGGTCGAGAAGGCGCATCCCGACGTGTTCAACCTGCTGCTGCAGGTGATGGATCACGGCACACTGACCGACAACAACGGCAGAAAGGCCGACTTCCGCCACGTCATCATCGTGATGACGACCAACGCCGGCGCTCAGGAGATGGCCCGTCCCTCGATCGGCTTCACGCACGCCGACAACGCCAGCGATGGCATGGAGGCGATCCGTCGCATCTTCAGCCCCGAGTTCCGCAACCGGCTCGACGCCGTCATCCAGTTCGCCCCGCTCGATAGCGTCACGATCGAGCGTGTGGTCGACAAGTTGATTCTCGAGGTGGAGGCGCAGCTCGAGCAGAAAGGCGTCACGATCTCACTCGACGATGCCGCGCGGCGCTGGGTGGCCGAGAAGGGTTATGACCCGAAGATGGGCGCACGTCCCATGGCGCGCACCATCCAGGATCACATCAAGCGGCCGCTGGCCGAGGAACTGCTGTTCGGACGGCTCTCGAGCGGCGGCCACGTGCGCGTTTCGGTCAAGGAGGACGGTTCGGAGCTCGTCCTGCACTGCGAGCCGGCGCGGGTGCCGGAAGTTACCGTTTAACGCCCGCGGTAGATGATGCGGCCCTTGCTGAGATCGTAGGGAGTCATTTCCACCGTCACCGCATCCCCGGTCAGGATGCGGATGTAGTTTTTGCGCATCTTGCCCGAGATGTGCGCGGTGACGACGTGGCCGTTCTTCAGCTTCACCCGGAAAGTCGTGTTGGGCAGGGTCTCGACGACCTCGCCCTCCATCTGAATCGCATCTTCTTTGGACATGGCGCCCTTAACGACTGCGGGGGCGCGAATTGGAGCACAAAGGCCGCACGGAACGCAATTTGCGCCTCAGCGCGCGCGCCTCAGGTCAGCGGCGGCGACGGCAGCTCCACCTGCTCGCGCAGCAGTCGCTCGAACGCAGGTCGCGGGATGGTGCGGGCGCCGAGACTCCCGAGGTGACGCGAGTAGAGCTGACAATCGATCACCGCGATGCTGTTGCGCAGGCACACCGCGACCAGATGGGCGAGCGCCACCTTGGAGGCATCGCGCACGGCGCTGAACATGGACTCCCCGAAGAACACCCCGCCGAGGCGCACGCCGTAGAGCCCGCCGGCGAGTGCCCCGCCGCGCCAGGCTTCGATGCTGTGGGCGCAGCCCAAGCGATGCAGTGTCAGGTACGCGGCGCGCATGTCGGAGGTGATCCAGGTGCCGGGGCTCGAGGAGCGGGGCGCGGCGCAGCCGTCGATGACGGCGAGGAAATCGCGGTCGATCGAGGTGCTGAACCCGCCATTGCGCAGCGTCTTGGCGAGACTCCTCGTGCAGTGAAACTCCTCGGGAAAGAGCACGGCGCGCGGATCGGGCGACCACCAGAGCACCGGCTGACCCGGGGAGTACCAGGGGAAGATGCCGCGCCGGTAGGCGGCGAGCAGCCGCTCGGGCGAGAGATCGCCGCCGGCAGCGAGCAGCCCGGGGGGATCCTCGAGCGCCTGCTCGGGGGGGGGAAACCACTCGGGCGCATCGTGCGCCGAGATCCAGGTGACGGTCTTCATGCGCGCGCCCGCGTGCTGCGCCGCCCGCGGTACGGAACGTGCTCCTGCACCTCGAGCGCGTAACTCTCGACCGCCGCGCCCTCGCGCTCGAGGTACTGGGCGATGGCGGCGCGGAACTGCCGGTCGGCGATGAAATGCGCCGACCAGGTGAGCTTCGGCTCGAAGCCGCGGCTCACCTTGTGCTCGCCCTGGGTGCCCGGCTCGAAGCGCGGGATGCCGCGCTCGATGCAGAACTCGATTCCCTGGTGATAGCAGGCCTCGAAGTGCAGGCTGTGGAAATCGGCCGCAGCGCCCCAGTAGCGGCCGTAGAGCACCTCGGGCCACCAGAAGAAGACCGCGACCGCCACCACGCTGCGCCCGAGGATGGCGAGCTTCGCCATGAGCGACTCCGGCATCCGCCGGGCGATCTCGGCGAAGAACGCCGGCGTCAAATATGGCTCGTGCCCGTGGCGCAGGAAAGTGTCGCGGTGCAGGCCATAGATCCGCTCGAGGAGCGGCGCGTCGAGCTCACCGCCGAAGCGCGTCTCGAAGCGCACGCCGCTCTCGGCCACGCGCCGGCGCTCACGCCGCGCCTTCTTGCGCTTCTCGGCGGTGAAGGACTCGAGGTAGTCCTCGAAGCTCGCGTAGCCGCGATTGCTCCAGTGGAACTGGCAGTCGCGCCGCAGCAGCCAGCCCTGCGCTGCGCAGGCGGCGCGCGCGGGCTCATCGAGAAACAGCGCATGCACGCCCGAGACGCCGTGCGCCACGGTGTCGTGCTCGAGTGCATCGAGGAGCTGCGCGGCGATGGCGGACCGGTCGAGTCCCGGGCGCACCAGCAGGCGCGGGCCGGTCGCCGGAGTGAAGGGAGTCGCGACGGTAAGTTTCGGGTAGTAGCGGCGCCCGAGCCGCTCATAGGCCTGCGCCCAGCCGAAGTCGAAGACGAATTCCCCGTAGGAGTGAGTCTTCAGGTAGGCGGCCGCGGCACCGGCGAGGCCCTCGGCATCGCGCAGCGCCAGGTAGCGCGGCTGCCATCCGGTGCCGGGACCGACGCATGCGGCGTGCTCGAGAGCCGCGAGAAACTCATGCCGCGCGAAGGGCTGCGCGGCGCCGGTGAGTGCGTTCCACTCCCGCGCCTCGAGCTGGTCGATGCTGGAGCAGAACTCGATCCGAGCGGCGGACATCGCGGGCGCGAGCTCCTCAGGCGCGGGCGTCGAGCGTCTCGAGATAGCGGTCGGCGTCGAGCGCGGCCATGCAGCCGGAGCCCGCGGAGGTCACCGCCTGGCGGTACACGTGGTCGGCCACGTCGCCGGCGGCGAACACCCCTGGGACGCTGCTCGCCGTCGCATCGCCGTCGAGCCCGCTCTTCACAGTGATGTAGCCGCCACGCATGGCGAGCTGTCCCTCGAAGAGCGCCGTGTTGGGGGTGTGGCCGATGGCGACGAAGAGGCCCGTGACCTCCAGCGTCTGCAGGGCCCCCCCGCGCAGCGCGCGCAGGCGCACGCCGCTCACACCCTGTTCGTTGCCGAGCACCTCGTCCACGGTGTGGTTCCAGATCACCGACATCCTGCCGGCCTGCGCCTCGCGGAAGAGGCGATCCTGGAGGATCTTCTCGGCGCGCAGCTTGTCGCGCCGGTGCACGAGCGTGACGTGCCGGGCGATGTGCGAGAGATACAGCGCCTCCTCGACCGCGGTGTTGCCGCCGCCGACCACCGCGACGCGCTGATCGCGGAAGAAGAAGCCGTCGCAGGTCGCGCACGCCGACACGCCGCGGCCGCGAAACTGCTCCTCCGAGGGGAGACCGAGATAGCGGGCGCTCGCCCCGGTGGCGATGATGAGCGCGTCGCAGCTGTAGCGGCCCGCTTCACCCACGAGGCTGAGCGGCCGCGCCGCGAAATCCACCGAGACCAGATGGTCGCTCACGATCTCGGTGCCGAAACGCTCGGCGTGACGCCGCATGCGCTCCATCAGAGCCGGACCCTGCAGACCCTCGACGTCGCCCGGCCAGTTGTCGACGTCCGTGGTGGTCATGAGCTGGCCGCCCGGTGCCATTCCGGTGATGAGGAGCGGCGCGCGATTGGCGCGCGCGGCGTACACGGCGGCGCTGTAACCTGCGGGTCCCGATCCCAGGATAATCAAGCGGCTGTGCTTAGCTTTCGTGGAGGTCATCTGTGCCATCGGCGCATGGTACCAAGCCCTATAATGCAAGCCGTCTATCTTAAGACGGGGCAGTGAGAATTGGCTGAGACCCAGGTCCAGGCGCGCAACGGCTCCCGCCTCACGGCGGCGGTCGCCCGCGCCCTGCGCGAGAGCGCGGTGATTGCGCTCGCGATCGTGGCGCTCACGCTGTTCGTGGCCTTGGTGAGCTACAGCCCCGACGATCCGGGGTTCTCTTATACAGGCAATGCCGCCCCGATCCACAACCGCATCGGCATCGCCGGCGCCTGGGTGAGCGATGTGCTGTTTTTCCTGTTCGGCTGGCCCGCGTTCCTCCTGCCGGCAGTGCTCGCAATAGCCGCCTGGGGCCTGCAGCGCCGCGTGCAGGGCGTGAGCGTCTCGCGCGTGAATTCCGCGGTGCGCGTGGCCGGCTTCGTGCTGCTGCTGGCGGCGAGCTGCGGACTCACGACGCTCCACTGGCAGGCGGGCGTCATGCGGCAGACCGCGGGCGGCGTGGTCGGCGGCCTGGTGGGCAAGGGGCTGGCGGCCTGGCTGGATTTTCTCGGCGCGACACTGCTGCTGATCGCTGCCTGGATGGCGGGACTGTCGGTCGCCTTCCACGTGTCCTGGCTCGCGGTGATGGACCGGCTCGGCGGGCTCACCTGGGCCGGCATCGGCTGGGTGCGCGCGCGCTGGACCTCGCGCAAGGACCTGGCCGAGGGACGCGAACGGCGCCAGGCGCGCAAGGAGGCGGTGGAGACCGAGCAGAAGAAGTCGGCGACGCGCGCACCGCCACGCATCGAGCCGCCGCTGCCGGTGGTCGAGAAGAGCGCGCGCGTCGAGCGCGAGCGGCAGGTGCCGCTCTTCGAGCCCCCGAAGGCCAACGAGCTGCCGCCGCTCAAGCTGCTCGACGACCCGCCGGCGCGCGAGCCGCTCTATTCGGCCGAGGCGCTCGAGGCGCTGTCACGGCTGGTGGAGATGAAGCTCAAGGACTTCGGCATCGACGCCGAGGTGGTGGCGGTGCAGCCGGGCCCGGTGGTGACGCGCTTCGAGCTGCGGCCGGCCCCGGGGGTCAAGGCGAGCCAGATCACGGCGCTTTCCAAGGATCTGGCGCGGGCGCTGTCGGTGCTGTCGGTA
>JASHQW010000034.1 GCA_030038875.1 Gammaproteobacteria bacterium
GCCGGCCCAGTCCCAGATGAGCCCGAACGCGAACGCCGTCTGGTCGTGCTCGCCGATGCGGATCGGGTACTCGAGCTTCGGCAGCCAGCTCTCGAGCCGCGCCACCACCTCGGTCTCGAGCGGCGCGAGCACGCCGGACCAGCGGCGCGCGTCGGCATCGTCCGAGCGGCGCAGCTCCGCCGACAGCTCGAGCAGCCACGCGAGCCCGTAGGGACGCTCGAAGGAGGCGCGGCCTGTGCCGCGCAGATAACTTGCCTCCGCGTCGATGTTGGCGGTGGTGAAGCTCTGGTTGAGCGCGGCGCGCGCTTCCGCCGCGAACGGTGCGTCCGGTCTGAGCCGCAGCAGCCGCACCAGCAGCCAGTGGCCGTGGACGTCCGAGTGCCAGTCGAGGCAGCCGTAGAAGGCCGGCGTCAGCTCGTGCGGCGGCCGGGCGTCGGCCGCGCTGTTGAGCGTGTGGCTGATGTGGTTCGGATACTCCTGGTGCAGGCACTTGAGTGCGAGCGCGGCGAAGCGGGCCGCCGCCTCCGGCGCCAGGCTTGCCGCGGGCGCGGCGGGCGCGGCCGGGGCCGCGCAGGCAGCGGCGGCGCTCAGCGCGAGTGCCGTGACAAGGGCAGCGATACGTTGTCTCATGGGCGCATGTTACGCTCACACGCGTGAGCGAATGGCTTCCGGTCGTGTTGATCCCGGGATTGCTCGACTCGGCGCGCCTGTACGCCGCACAGATCCCCGAGCTCTGGCGGCGCGGCCCGGTGACGGTCGCGGATCACACCCGCGACGACAGCATGGGCGCGATCGCGCGCCGCATTCTCGGCAGCGCGCCGCCGCGCTTCGCGCTCGCGGGGCTGTCGATGGGCGGCTATATCTGCTTCGAGATCCTGCGCCAGGCCCCCACGCGCGTCGCGAAGCTGGCGCTGCTCGACACCTCCGCGCGCCCCGATACCCCCGAGGCGACCGCCATGCGCCGCGTGCAGATGACGCTCGCCTCGAACGGGCGGCTGGGCGAAGTGGTCGAGACGCAGTTCGAGCGCATGGTGCATCCGCTGCATCGCCGCGATCCGCTGCTGCGCGAGACGAACCGCCTGATGGCCGAGGACGTGGGACCGGAGGCCTTCATCCGGCAGCAGACCGCGATCATCGGGCGGCCGGACTCGCGGCCCCAGCTTGCCGCCATCGGCTGTCCGACGCTCGTGCTGGTCGGGGAGCAGGACGAGCTCACCCCGCTCGATCGCGCGGTCGAGATGGCGCACGGCATCCGCGGGGCGCAGCTCGTGACGGTGCCGGAGTGCGCGCACCTCTCGACTCTCGAGCGGCCGCGCGAGGTGACGCGCGCGCTGCTCGAGTGGCTCAAGGCCTGAGTGCGCGCGATGGCGTCCGTGGCGCAACGCGCACTGCTGCTCGCGCATCCCTACACGCCGGGTGAGTGGGTATGGAGCATCAGCGCGGAGGTGCAGCTGACGCCTCCGGCGACGCTGATGTGTCACTACGAGCTGCACGGCGAGGTCAACCGGCTGCGCGTCCCGGCGGCGCGCGCCGGACGGCGCGCCGACGGGCTGTGGGAGCACACTTGCTTCGAGGTGTTCGCCGCGGCGGCGGCGGGCGGCGGCTACTACGAATTCAACTTCTCGCCGTCGCTCGAGTGGGCCGCGTACCGCTTCGGCGAGTACCGCGAGCACATGACGCCCGCCCACCTGACGCGCGCGCCGGGACTTCAGGCCCGCCGCACCCCCGACAAGCTCGAGCTCACCGCGCACCTGCACCTCGAGGGCCTCGCCGAGCTCACGCGCAGCCCGCTGCTGCGCCTTGGGCTCACCGCGGTGATCGAGGATGACAGTGGTAGGCTCTCGTACTGGGCGTTGCGCCACGCGCCCGGCAATCCGGATTTCCACGACCCCGACGCCTTCGCCCTCGAGCTGCCCACCGCATGAAGTTTGGCATCGACCGGCTCATCGAAGACCCCACGCTGCGCGCGCCGCTGGCGGGCAGGCGCGTGGCGCTGCTGGCGCATCCGGCCTCGGCGACGCGCGATCTCACGCATTCGCTCGATGCCCTCGCGGCCTGCGGCGGCCTCACCCTCACGGCCGCCTTCGGGCCGCAGCACGGGCTGCGCGGCGACAAGCAATACAACATGATCGAGTCGCCCGACTACACCGATCCCGTGCACCACATTCCGGTGTTCAGCCTCTACGGCACGGTGCGCCGGCCCACCGCCGCGATGCTGGACACTTTCGACGTGCTGCTCGTCGACCTCCAGGACCTCGGCTGCCGCATCTATACCTTCATCACGACGCTGCGTTACGTGCTGGAGGAAGCGGCCGCCCGGGGCAAGTCGGTGTGGATCCTCGACCGGCCGAACCCGGCGGGCCGGCCGGTGGAAGGGCTGACGCTGCGGCAGGGATGGGAGAGCTTCGTCGGCGCGGGGGCGCTGCCCATGCGCCACGGCCTCACCATGGGGGAAGTGGCGCGCTGGTTCGTCGCGACGCTGCGCCTCGACGTCGACTGGCGGGTGATCGGGATGGAGGGCTGGGAGCCGCGCGCCGCGCCAGGCTACGGCTGGCCGCTCGGCGAGCGCAGCTGGGTGAATCCAAGCCCCAACGCGCCGAACCTATGGATGGCGCGCTGCTACGCAGGCTCGGTGCTTCTCGAAGGCACCAACCTCTCGGAGGGCCGCGGCACGACGCGGCCGCTCGAACTGCTCGGCGCGCCGCATCTCGACGTGCGCTCGCTCCTTGCGGAAATGCACACGCTCGCGCCCGAGTGGCTGCGCGGCTGCCGCCTGCGTCCCTGCTGGTTCGAGCCGACGTCCAACAAGCACGCGGGCCGGCTATGCGCGGGCCTGCAGGTGCACGTGGAGGATGCCGCGTTCTACGCTCATGAGACGTTCCGGCCGTGGCGGCTGTTCGCGCTCGCCTTCAAGGCCCTGCGGCGCCTGAGGCCCGACTACGACCTGTGGGCCGATTTTCCCTACGAATACGAGACCGGCAAGCTCGCGATCGACGTGATCAACGGCAGCGAGCTGCTGCGGCGCTGGGTGGACGATGCCGCGGCCACTCCAGCGGATCTCGACGCGCTTGCGCGGGCCGACGAGAGCGCGTGGGAGGCGGAGCGCCGCGCGGTGCTGCTGTACTAGTTTTCATTGGCCGAAATTCGCAGGCAGCGATTTCGGCGGACATCACTTGGATTGCCGCCGGCAAAAAGCGTGGTTTTTGCCGGCTACGCAGCAGAGAGCGATCTGGGCGGCGGGCACTTCACTGGGCCTCATTTAGCGGTGCAGCTCGAGTAAGGTGGCCCCTCGCCGGGCACGATCGGACAGAGCTGCACCGGCCCGAGCTGCGCGAGACGCGCGCTCCAGTACT